>JAILBD010000270.1 GCA_024681275.1 Erysipelotrichaceae bacterium | reverse complement strand
TTAACTTGGCCAGTTCATATGCGACATTGAGACAATGCACGAAGTAAGGCTCACCGGATTTTCTCCTCTGATCCTTGTGTTTGTCATACGCATAATCATAAGCCTTGTCGATGAGAGCCAGCGATTCGGGATTGTTGATATAGGCATCGATCTCGTCGTAAAGCTCTTTTTTTGTACTGATCAGTTCTTTCATCGTCTAATCCAAAAAATCGAAGCTAAGCTTCGATTTGTTTAATACTTCATCAAGGTATATACGTCGTATCCGGCAAGTTTCTCTCTTCCGCCCAGCCCTTCCAGCTCGATCAGAAAGGCACAGCCGACAACTTCACCGCCAAGCTCTTCAACAAGCTTGATCGTCGCTTCTACCGTACCACCGGTCGCAAGAAGGTCATCGATGATGAGGACTTTCTGACCAGCCTTGATCGCATCCGCATGCATATGAAGCTCGTTTGATCCATATTCAAGATCGTATTTGTAAGAGATCGTCTTGCGCGGAAGCTTGTTCGGCTTTCTCACCGGGACAAAACCGATCTTCAGTTCATTGGCAACAGGACAACCGAAAATGAAACCTCTGGATTCAGGACCCGCTACGACCTGTGCACCGATCTTCTTTGCGTATTCGATCAGGGCTTCACAGGCAGCATGAAAAGCTTCACCGTCTGCCATCAGAGGTGTGATATCTCTGAATAAGATGCCTTTGGAAGGAAAATCAGGAATCGTTGCAACATAATCTTTCAAATTCATATTTCAGTCTCCTTTTAACACAAATCAATTATAGTAAAACTAGATCAAATCTTCAATTACGAAGGATATCTTGCCCTTGTGGTAGTCATCCTTCTTCAGGTGGCCAAGCATTGTTTCGAAAGTCCTGTTCTGATGAGCAGGATGGAAGCTGATCGCCTCCAGTCTGTCGTTCAGGATGAATTTCGGATACCTGGAAGCGACCAGGAACTTCTGTTTATAAGAGATGTCTTCCAAAGCGAAGAGTGGTTCCTCAAAACCGGTGCCGAATGGTTCCAGGCTTTTGAGCTCATCCAGCAGATCCATGTCGATCTTATCCGGATCCAGGACCAGAACGTCCTTTTCATATTCTTCATATTCAAAAGGATTCTCATCGATGTATCTTTGCAGTTCATCCAGATCCTTTTTCTCCATGCTGAGACCAACAGCCTGCGCATGACCGCCAAAGGTCAGGAACAGATCCTTTCTTTGTGAAAGATACGCATAAAGGTCGGACCCCCTAACAGCTCTCCCTGAACCTTTCAGAATGCCATCGCTTTCCGCCAGAACGATGACAGGCTTGCCATATTCATTCATCAGGCGATTGGCGATCAGTCCGCAAAGGCCTTCCCTGAATGCGGAAGAAGAGACGATGATGATCTTCCTTTCAGGATCGATGATCCTCTGCGCAAGCGCACTCATCTGCTTCGTCAGATCCTTGCGCAATGTATTGATCTCTTCGATCTTGTTCAGATAAGCCATGCAGTCAGAGGAATTATCGAGCAGATAACGGACGACATAGTTGACATTCAGCATGTCATCCATCCTGGATACCGCATTGATCTTCGGGATCACATCGTAGGAAAGCGCCGTATAATCGCATTCTTTGTTTTTTGCCAGATATGCGATCGGATAGATCGTTTCCTCATTGAGGATCTTCACGGCGTTTTTGATCAGATAGCGGTTATAACCAAGCACTCTGACCATATCAGCCAGCGTTGCGATACCGCCATAGACAGTTGAAAGCCTGTCAGGGCGGATGCTGTTAGAAAACAAGGCGCAGAGTCCGGCTGCGCACATGTCCTCATAACCCTCAGGAAACAGAGAAGGATGAAGGAAATCAGTATCCGGAGCTTTCTCATATTCATGATGATCGATCACAAAGGTCTTCAGACCCAAAGTTTTCGCCAGAGCGAGCTCATCGTTCGCAACGATACCGTTATCCACGCACAGGAGGACATCGAAATCATTTTCAGCCGCGATCTTCACGATGCGCTCATTGAGCCCATAGCCTTCCCTGATACGCGAAGGAATATAGTGATTGGAAGCGATCCCGAGATCATCAAAAAGCTTTTTCATGATCGTCGTCGCACAGATGCCGTCACAGTCGTAATCCCCAACAATAAAAAACCTTTTATCCCGATAGGATAAAAGTTTTTCTCTGAAATCCTGCAATATCTTCATCTGATGATCAGGCTGGAAATCCCCCACATCCAATTCATCCGGACTGACCTGATTGAGCTGGCAGACTCTTTCTATGATCGGATCATCAGTTCTGTGAAAGACATATCTCATAAGGTCCTGATCCCGACATAAAGTCC
>JAILBD010000235.1 GCA_024681275.1 Erysipelotrichaceae bacterium | reverse complement strand
CGGAAAAGCCAAGGCGATCAAACTGTCGACCCTGGCCAAACTGTGTGAAGTACTGGATTGTCAGCCCGGGGATATCCTCGAGTATGCGACAAAGAAATAAGAAAAGAAGGAGCTGTTAATGGAAACTTTTCTGGAACGGATTAAAAAAGCAGGAGGAAGGATCGAAGAAAGCGTCCGACGCTTTCCCTTCAGTTTTGCCCTGCTGTGTCTCATCACAATAAACGGGATCTACATGATCCTGGCTGAAAAGGAAGCATTTGAACTGACTTTCGCCCTGACTATCGGCGCTCTGTTCTGCTTCCTTGCCGAACTGTCTTACGAATACGGCATTCACAGGATGCTTCTGCTGATCCCGGCTGTCGCCCTGCTGAGCACAGTGGTCAGTTATCTGCTGATGAAACATTACGACAATGTCTACGTCTATACCGGGTTGACCGGACTGTGCATTGCCTCTGTAGCGCTCATCGCCTTTGTCCTATACCGGAACAGAGAGAACCGTTTTCTGTTCAGCCATCTGATCAAGTCGGCTTTCATCGTCGGTGTCTTCGCCGGCGTCATCCTTTCCGGTATCAGCGTCTGCATCGCTGCCTTCCACTTCCTGATCTTTCATTTCGAAGAGATCTGGAAGATCTACGGCATCCTCTTCCTTTTGGTCGCCGGAACCTTCAGTGTGACACTTTTCCTTTCCTATGTTCCTGGGCCTGATGAAGAGGTCAGCGTTCCCGCCACTTATCGCACCATCATCCACAAAGCGCTGTTCTATATCTACCTGATCCTGATCGGGATCCTGTATCTCTACATCCTCAAGATCATCGTCACCTGGAAGATGCCGGTGGGAAAACTGAACTGGTTCGGCAGTTTCGCCTTGCTGTTCTATGTCGTCTTCTATCTGTCGATTGATGAAACGGATGGCCGGCCACAGGAACTGTTCAAAAAATACGGAGCTTACCTGCTGATCCCGGTACTGGCAATACAGATCTTTGCCATCGCGATCCGCCTCAACGCCTATGGTCTGACGACAGCACGACTCATGTCGCTGATCCTCATCCTCATTGCCGTAGGATTCATGGCATCGCAGATCTTTGCCATCCATGTTTCCATACCTTTCCTGCTCATTCCGATCCTGGCAGTCCTGTTCACCTGTACGCCGTTCAATATCTACGACATTCCCAACCGGTCTCAGGAGACCCGTTTGAAAAATGCGCTATCCAAAGGAGGAGCACTCGTTGACGGCGTGCTCAACGATGAGGTGAACATGGAAGCGGAATATCTTGAAGATGCCCGTTCGGCATATGAATATCTGCGCTGGAGCAGCGGAAACAAATCCTCTTTCTTTGAAGAATTCTCGAATTCTAAAATTGCAAAATCCTTTTACGACAGCAACGATTACAACAACAAGATCCGCTCTTTCCGTTACAGCATCGATCTGGAGGATCAGGCGATTGATATCAGCGGCTACAAACAGCTTCAGCTCATCTCGCAGCAGCAGAACGACAGTTATGACAAGGAACTGAAAACCTTCTTTGCCGGCCTGGATGAGACGAAAAGCAGTGAATATGAAGAAGACCATCTTGAATATGAAACAGCCGATGGGAACAAGATCATTTTCAAATACATCAGCTTCGATTTTGATGAAGATGAAAACGAGATCCTTTATCTGTATTGGGACGGGATCCTGCTGATACGATGATGTTTTCTGCCACTTAAAATGGCATAAAAGATTGGATCATAAAAACACAGACTCAGCATTCAGCTGAGTCTTTTGATCGATCATGCTTCTTCAGTTCAAACATCCGGATGATCTTTGCATAAGATCACGAATGTGATCCGATCTATGAAGTCTTTCGGTCTATGCCATGAAAGCATCATGTTCAGGAATTTGCCATACGCCAGACAGATATATATTTAAACAGGGAGAAGGATGCGCCGATCATTCATCTTGCTGGAAGGTGTGTTTTGATGTGCAGGAAAGACGATATACAGCAGAAATACGTTATGGAGGTGCTGGCGGCGCATCATACAAGTTCTGTGAGATCAGCAAAGAGATCTTCGATCTGGCGGGAACTTTTGAGGATGATGATCATAAAACGGAACGGCTGATCAGAGATGGCGGAAGGATACTGTACATATCGGCATTCGACAGAAATACGCTGGGCTTTGATGAGGCGATCGACAGCAAGTACAGAGAACTCTGCCCCTGGGCGGAGATCATAAGCTTTGCTGGAAAATAACCTTGGACCACGAATACTATGATAATGTTTCTAAACGCATCATCGATACTTCAAGCCAACTAAATAAATGACGCCGTCCTTCTGAACAGCACTGATAAAAGTGTTTTCAGTTTCATCCCATTCTGAAAGCAGGATGTCTGTATTTCTCTTTCATCAATTGTTTTCCTCACGTTTGTTTCCACCTTCAGGATCAGATCTCTCTGCTTTTGAAAAAATAAAAAGGAGATATGGAGCGGATCTCCGCTATCTCCTTACAGGGTCTTTTGCTGCTGCCGCTAAGCTTAATTCTGTCCTCTGGTGAACACCAACATGCAGTAGTCTTCTTCTGACATGTACATCGTCGAATAGATGTATTCCCTTCCTTCATACGCGAAGTAGGAATAGACATAGATGATCAGTTCGCCCTCTTCATCGACAAGCTTTATGCCATCGCCTTCAAAACCGCCGGCAAAAGTCGAATAGCCGGCATCCTCATCGCTCTCTTCAAAAACATCGTCATTGAAGGAAGCAAGACGCGGATGCAGATCGATATAGAATATCGCATTATCATAATCGATGTCGATATCAGCCAAACCGATCTCATTGAAGACGAAACCGTCGTTAGAATTATCATTCAGATAGTAGATCCTGAATTTCCATTCACCGGGCATGTAGCTGGCATAAGGATAATAGGCATCCTCAGGAAAACCGGTATACATCCATTCCTCCAGGAAATCAAAATCAGACCAGTTCACTTCGTTTCCGGAAAGCATATAAGGGGTGAATGTGCCTCTATTCAGTTCAGTTGAATTCTCTTTTTCACTGATTGCACGGGCAAAAGGATCGTCGCTTTCGACCGGTTCGCTCACATCGATCGTTTGAACACTTTCAGGTACTGCTGCATCATTCGTTGCACAGCCAAACAGACACACAAGCATCAGCAAAGATACAAGAATAAGTGATAACTTTTTCATTATCAGTTCCTTTCTGCCAAAGTGGCCATACATTTTTATGATATTTATTATACAGTAATATCATGCAACATTTTAACAATATAAATGTGTGATTTTTTGTGAATGCTTTATGGACCATCTTTCGGATCATTCTGCAATAATAGTATCAGTCAGGATATTTCCTGATCATCTGTGCAAAAGAAAGGATGCAAAGCATATGTTTAACGATTATCTGCAAATACTTCTCAGATACATG
>JAILBD010000190.1 GCA_024681275.1 Erysipelotrichaceae bacterium | reverse complement strand
CCGACATTGCCGCAGTTGCAGTCGGTGTCCCAGCCGCACCTGTTCAGCATCACCAGCGTCCTGTCAAAGTCGTTTTCCCCGTAGCACATGGCCATGATCATCAGCGCCATGTTCGGAATGATGTGACAGACGCCCGGATATCTGTCATAGCCATAATTGTCCTGTATGTATTTCAGACACAGGGTCCAGTCATTCCTGTTCTCTTCATAGAAACGGATGATGTCCCTTGCCGTCTGATAGTATTCCATATCCTTGTCCAGATATTCCAGAGCCTCATCGATGACCTCGTGGATATCCTCTTTCATCATCGCCAGCGTGATGGCAACAGCCACGAAGATCCCGCCCTGTATGCCGTTTCGATCGTGGGTCACGGAAGAAGCCATCTGCGCCATCTGCTTCGCCAGATCGGGATCATAGCCGGCAACATAGCCCCAGCAGTCGGAAAAGATCTGACCGCCGATCTGCTCCGCCATCGTCAGTCCGTTGACTTCGGCACTTCCCGACTTTGGTGCAGGGATCCCCTTCTTCAGATTCTCATAGGCCGTGTGCTCGCTCGAGATGCCGACACCGCCCCACCAGAAGAAGCCCCTGTACTCCTGCAGATAGTTTAAGAAGGTATCGCCGATCTTTTCCGCACTCAGTTCCCCTTCTTCCAGCAGTGCCCGCACAAAAAACAGGGGACCGTTGAGATCATCATCCGCCGCATAGACATCATAGTCGACCAGATAGCCCTCTTCATCAGGAAAGGCCTCCATGATCTTTTCATGGCTCCAGTTTTCAACAGGTGAACCCAGCCTGACACCGATGACCTTGCCCAGCCAGGCGGCATAAACCTGTTCCAGATATCTGTCCTTGTCCTCTATCCGCAGTTTCATACGAAATGTTTCCTGAAATACTCGATCGTGGCATCCGTCAGTTCCCTGGAAAGATCAGGTCTGCCGTTCCACTGGCCGAAGCCGTGATCCGCACCATTGACTCTCACCAGTTTCCTGTCCTTCGCCTTCTCAAGATCGGCGTAGCTGTTCAAAGCCACCTGATACGGGACTGTGACATCCTCATCGCCATGCACGACCAGAGCCGAACCCGCAAACTCCTTCAGACCCTTTTCAACAGGCAATCCTTCACTTTCCCTGATCAGAGCGCCATTGAGTCTGATCCAGCTGTCATCAAAGCCATTGTAGAAATCGACATAGCCCTTCTCTTTGATCTGGGCTTTCATCTTTGCAAGGTCCATGCCCAGGAAGGCATCTTCCCCGTTGAAAGCGTCATAAGCGGCAGCCGCCCAGAGACCGATGCAGCTGATCTCCGGATGTCTCTGGATATATAAAGCAGTCAGCCTTCCGCCCATGGAATAGCCGATCATGCCCGTGTCGCTCTTCAGCTCATATCTCTTCTTCACATAGTCCACACAGGACCCGATGTCGGAAAGACAGTTCTCCAGCGTGTAGGAAAGGAAGTCCTCTTTGGACTCATCGCAGCCCGGAAAGCCCATCATGATCGACAGGACCCCATCCTTTGCCAGAGCTTCCGCGACCGTGAGAAAACGTCCGTCCTCAGTCCTTTTGGCCTTGAAACCGTGGGCGCAGATCAGAAGCTTCGCCGGAAAAAGATCCGGTTCCACTATGCTCAGAGGGATCTTCGTCCCTCTCTCAGAAGATACCTGCGTGTCGATGATCTTCATAGGCTCCTTCTCCTTTCACAGATCTTCCCAGTGCTTCCTGACGATGTTCTTTCCATCGGAAGCGATCATATCCCTGTACCAGTAGTAAGACTTCTTGGGCCTTCTGACCAGGCCCGCATCAAAATCGACAGCGACCAGACCGTAGCGCTTGGCCACCCCGTTCTTCCAGGAGTAGAGATCGAAAGTGCTCCAGGCGAAATAGCCCCGCACATCGACCCCCGCATCCATCGCATTCATGATCGCGGCGATGTGATCGTTCATGAAAGAGATCCGGTAATCATCTTCCACCATCCTGACGGAAACATCTTCCTTGACTCCGACGCCATTCTCAGTGATGTAGATCGGCAGATGATAGCGCTCATAGACCTCCTTCAGGCCCTTCTCCAGACCCTGCGGAAAGATCTGCGTCCCCCACTCGTTGTAGATGGCACCCGGCATATCGAAGATCTGCTCGAACCAGCCCTTGATGATGACCGTGTTCTTCCCACCGGCACCGCTGTTGTTGACGACAAGGGAAGTCTCCCCCTCCGTATACGGCTTCACCAGCATGTGTGAATAGTAGTTGAGGCCCAGGAAATCGACGGTGTTCTCCCTGATGATCCTCAGTTCCTCATCCTTGATGAAAGAGAGATCATACCTCTCGTTCAGGACACAAAGCAGATCGAAAGGGATCTCCCCTTTGGCAGCTGTATCCAGGATCCAGTTGTTGGCATAGTTGTCCGCAAAACGCATCGCGATCTTCGTCATGAAGCTGTCATCCACGCCATTGACCGGGGCAAAGGAATGAACGATGCCCACATGCCCCTCATAGCCGCCTTCTCTGAAAGCCCGCACGCCCAGCGCATTGGCAAACATCACGTGATAGGCGGCCTGAATGAACTCGTAAGGGATCTGATGGCCTGGCGGATAATTGCCGATCAGATAACCCGACGCGCAGAAATACTTCGGCTCATTGAAAGTGACCCAGTCCCGCACCAGATCGGAAAAAGCCTCAAAACAGACCCTCGCATAATGCTCGAAACCGTAAGCCGTCTGCTTGTTGAGCCAACCGCCGACCTCTTCCCAGTACTGCGGCAGATCCCAGTGATAGATCGTCACGAAAGGCGTCACGCCATGGCTGTGGCAGGCCTCCAGGATGCGCCTGTAGAAAGCGATGCCCTTCTCGTTGACATGGCCCTCCCTGTCCCTGATGATCCTTGGCCAGGAAAGAGAGAAACGGTAGGCGTTCTGACCGCCCTCCGAAAGCTGACGGATGTCCTCCTCAAAAAGATGGTAGTGATCGGAAGCGACATCCCCGTTTTCAAGACCATTCTCGTGCAGGTAGACGTCCCAGAGAGACTCTGCCTTCTCATCCAGATCCCATCCGCCCTCACACTGATAGGAAGCCGTCGCCGAACCCCAAAGAAATCCCTTATCCATATGTTCCTCCCTGTTCACAGATCGAAATACTCGTTATCCACTCTGCGCGAACCGATGAAAAAGCGATCGATCCGCACTTCCTCTCTCTTCAGATCCTTCAGGAGCCGCTCATAGACCTTATCCAGTTTAGTCCCATCCTCATCGCGAAACAGCGTGGCATGGGGCACATAGTCCCGATCGAAACAGTCGATCCCGATCTGATACTTCTCCTTCAGAAAGAGATCGATCCTTTCATGCAGACTCTTCAGACCTTCCTCTTTTTCAAAACGCAGCCAGACCATATCCCCGACCCGGCTCAGATCAAAGGCTCCGCAATCGATCTTTCCCTGACCCGCGATCAGCTGCCGCAGGTCTTCCTTCACTTCCGCAAAAGAAGCGGTATAGAAGCTCCTCTTGAATGACACATGCAAAGGGAAATCGATGAAACGCCTGGACAGACAAAGATCACTGCTGTCCGCAAGACATGTCTCAGCGATCCTGTCCTTCACCCGCGTCTCCAGCAGACCGCAGGCCCACATCAGTTCCCCCTTCTTCATACATGTTCCTTATATCAATATCTTATCATTTCAGGCACAAGAAAACCCGGATCATACCGGGTCAGTCTTGCTTATTTAACTGTTTCTTTCAGGTCCTTCGCAGGTCTGAAACCAGGAGCCTTGCTCGCAGGGATATCGACCTTCTCGCCTGTTGCCGGATTGATGCCCTGTCTGGCAGCTCTCTGCTTGACAACAAACTTGCCGAAACCGCTGATATCAACGGTCTTGTCCTCTGCCATCGCGGCCTTGATCTTCGTGAATAAAGAATTGACGAGTTCCAAAGATTCCTTCTTGGAATAACCATATTCTTCAGCTAAAGATTCAGCTAATTCTTTTTTAGTGATCTTTTCCATAAATTTTTACCTCCACCTGTTCTATTTTACCCTAAAATGGTCTCAATAGTATGTCAAATTACTGCTAAAATCCACATTTTTCTTTGAGCCCTCAAAGATCATCAAAAACTTCACTTTTCAGGCTTTTCTCTGTTCCTCAGTAATCCCAGAGATCCAGAAAGATCTCCACTGTCACATCGCCATCGCCCAGCCATTCCCGGATCTCTTCCTCGCTGCGATTGACGATCTTTCCGATCCGGGTGAACTGCCAGGTGTTTTGCCCGTAATAGAGGCAGATCTGATCGCCCTGATAGAGGATGATATCGCCCGGTGCGGTCGTGATCTGCTCATCCTTGCTGATCAGGCTCCAGGGCAGAGGTCCGGTCTTTTCAAAACCTCCGTATTCACGCAGCTTCAATTCGATCTTTCCTTCCTGATCGAGCTTGCTGACGAAGTCCCTGCCTGTCTGCGTATCATAGACATAGGCATAGAGCGTATAGCCATTCACCTCAATGGTCAGACTGGTATCCGGAATGTACTCCGTTTTCTCTTCTTTCACGATATCTCCCTTCCAGGTATTGATCCCGCCGAATTCATAGACCTTGTAGTAACCCATATCGGCCAGTTTCTGGGCCGCCTGCTTGCTGCGGTTGCCGCTGCGGCAGTAGACCAGGATGATCTGGGCCTTGTCCGGAAGCTCCGCCGGCATCTGGTAATGGATCTCCTCATTCGGGATGCAGATCGCACCCGGAATGTGGCCTTCCTCATACTCTTGATGCGTGCGCACATCGACGACGATGTGGCCATCGTCCTTCTCCATCATCTCCGCCGCCTCATCCTGTGAGATCGGAAAGTAGATATTGACGATGTCGTCATAGTCCATCACCGGATCCCTTCTGAAAAAACAGGCATAGACCAGGATCCCCGTCACGATCAGTATTCCCGGCAAGATCATCATCATCCTTTTATCCCTCTTCATTTTCCTTCACCATCTTCTCCATATCCAGAAGCCACCTCTTCCTGTCAAGACCTCCGGCATAACCGCGCAGCGAGCCATCGGCACCCAGCACCCTGTGACAGGGCACGATGATGCTGATGGGATTGCGACCCACCGCCATGCCGATCGCCTGTGCCGAAAAAGGCCTTCCGCCATAGATCCTTTCACCCAGTTCCTTATAGGACAGGGTCTGACCAGGACCGATCTTCAGCAGCTCCTCCCATACCCGGATCTGAAAAGCCGTCCCCTTCAGTCTGATCGCAGGCCTCTTCTTTATGACAGATCCCCTGAAATACAGATCCAGCCACCTCTTCGTCTCATCCAAAACAGGAAGATCCCTTTCCTCATATCCTTCCTCAAGACTCGAAGCATAGTGCTTCTGATCCTGAAACCACAGGCCGGTCAGCTCCTCCTCTTCCCCTGCCAGCAGGATCCTTCCCAAAGGCGAATCATAATACTGAACACACTGCTTTTTCATATTTTCCATTGATGCTCCTTCATATCGACACAGCCGTCATTCCTGAACTCCACGCCCTCACTTCTAAGGAGCGCTTCCTGCTCATCAAAGCCCGGTGCCAGACGCCCCTTGTGATTGACGACCCTGTGACAGGGGAAATCCCCGTAATATGAGGCGTTGCTCAGGATCGTCCCGACCAGCCGGGCGTTCTTCTTTCTGCCGATCACTTTCGCGATCTGCCCGTAGCTCATGACCATCCCCTTCGGGATCTCGCTCACCAGGGAAAGGACCATGTAAGCCAGATCGTCATCCAGTTTCCTGTTCATATCTCTATTATTTCAAAAGACTCCGCGTTTTGCGAAGTCTTTTCTTTTTTCTATTCCACCGCGAACAGCAGTTCCTTGTAAGTCGGGATCGGCCACAGCGACCTGTCACAGAGCAGTTCCAGTTCATCCGCCTTTTCCCTCATGCCAGCCATCATCGGAATGATCCTGTCGCGATAGAAGAAAGCTTCCTTCAAAGCGTCCTTTTCGCTGTTTTCACCAAGCAGCTGCTCACATCTGATGACATGCTCACTAAGCTCCTTCAGCAGGACATTGACCCTCTTGCAGGTCCTTTCCTCATAACTGCCCCTGATCTCCAGATCCAGATCCTTCTTCAGTTTCATGGACTCCATCAGCCTTCTTTCAAAGACGCTGACCGCCGGCATGATATCCTTCTTCAGCATATCCAGCATCGTCTTCACCTCGACATTGACGCTCTTGTAGTACTTCTCCAGATAGATCTCATACCTGGACCGGCACTCGGCCTCGGTCAGGACGTGATTTTCCGTGAAGACTTTCACGTTCTTTTCATCCAGATAATGCGACAGGGCTTCCGGTGTCGATGCGTAGTTGCTCAGGCCTCTTCTTTCTGCCTCTTTGATCCAGGAAGCATCATAGCCATTGCCATTGAAGATGATCCGCGAATGATCCTGCAGCGTCTGCCGGATCAGCTTCTGGATCGCCGCATTCTTGTCTTCCTGTGGCTCCAGGTAATCCGCGAATTCCTTAAGAGCCTGCGCGACCGCCGTGTTCAGGATGGTGTTTGGCGTGGCGATGGATTGCGAAGAACCGGGCATGCGGAACTCGAACTTATTGCCCGTGAAGGCGAAAGGGGAAGTCCGGTTCCTGTCCGTGTTGTCCTTCGGGAAAGACGGGATGGTATGGACGCCGATCTGCATCGGGATCCTCTTTTCCCCATGATAAGCCTTGCCATCCCTGATACTTTCAAGGATCGCACCCAGCTCATCGCCGACGAAGATCGAAACGATGGCCGGCGGGGCTTCGGAAGCGCCGAGCCTGTGATCGTTGCCCGCGGAAGAGATCGAGATCCGCAGAAGATCCTGATACTCATCGACGGCTTTGATGATGGCGGAAAGGAAAAGCAGGAACTGGGCATTCTCTTCCGGCGTCTCCCCCGGCTCCAGCAGATTGAGACCGGTATCGGCCTTCAGCGACCAGTTGTTGTGCTTGCCCGAACCGTTGACTCCCGCATAAGGCTTCTCATGCAGCAGACATTCCAGACCGTGCTTCCTGGCCGTCTTCTTCATGATCTCCATGGTCAGATTGTTCTGATCGGCGGAGACATTGACCGTCAGGAAATTGTTCGCCAGCTCGTGCTGGGAAGGAGCGACCTCGTTGTGCTCGGTCTTGGCCTGAATGCCCACCTTCCAGAGCTCCTCATTGAGATCCTTCATGAAATCGGCGACCTTGGTCCTGATCGAACCATAGTAATGATCGTTCATCTCCTGGCCCTTGGGCGGCATGGCCCCCAGCAGCGTCCTGCCGGTCAGGACAAGATCCTCCCTTTGATCGTAGTATCTCTTATCCACCAGGAAATACTCCTGTTCAGCCCCGGC
>JAILBD010000159.1 GCA_024681275.1 Erysipelotrichaceae bacterium | reverse complement strand
CTCCCATCTCCTGAGCCTGATGCATGGCGCTTCCCTCCGGCGGATTCTTCTTGCGTTTTTGCAGAGCCTCATCGTCATAGCACAGGCCTCTGCGTCCGGCAGGAGTTTCACTTGAACAATCGCAGAAAATGAGTTTTCCGGTCTTTTCATCGATACCGATCGTATCCGGTTCACCTCCGCTTTCCTCCATTCTTTCAAGAACCTCGAGAGCTTCTTTGTTCTTTTTCAAACGCGTCTCGACGTCATCCCATTCCAGATCGGGATGTCTGCTCATATTCTGATTAAATCTGTTCTTCAGTATTTCGATGATCATTTTTTCCTACCTCTTCAAATCTGTTTTATATTCGCCGTCATGACACGGACACTTCTTTACATGGTCTGCTTCTGAATGATCTTCCTCTTATCTCTTCCGGGCAATAAACATGCCATATTCCTTTGGCACACGCAATATGCCGTCATGCATATCACGTTTCAGCACCGATCGAAGGATGTCTCTGGGAAGATCCTGGATATCAGAAAAGCTGGGCAGAGAATAGATATAATCGATCATGTCTTCTACATCAGTGACTTCAAGAGCATCTTCATAAGTCAGTTTCTTTATATCAGAGAAGTATCTCATGAGCTTTCCTTCGCCATTCTGCAGGGTGAAATCGTAATTGTGAACACTGCAGATGGGAAAATCATCAAACAGGAGTTCGACATATTCCATCATCCCGTTTTCCCCATAGGTGGCACAGTAGAATGTGCCATCCTCCTTGAGGACCCTTCGGACTTCCTTCAGGCCAAGTGATAGATCTGTGACATGATAAAGCATCATGTTGGCGATAACGACATCAAATTCATCGTCAGAGAAAGGGATATCCTGAATATCGATCAGGCGGTACTCTATCCCGCTTTGATCCCCGAGTTTTTCTTTCGCACTATCCAGCATGCCTTGAGAAAGATCGGAAAGGACCAGTCTCGAGCAGCGTCTGATGATATCGTCTTTTCCGACCCACATTTGCCCATTGCCGCATCCCAGTTCCAGTACAGACATTCCCTCGGATATCTGATAATTGGAAAAGATCCAGTTGCCAAAACCCTGTTTATTCACAGAATACCTGCTGTGAAGAGAGATACGGATATTCAGATTGTCATCATTGCTGTACTGGTCTTTCATGCTTTGATTATTCATGGTATTCTCTCTCTTTTCCGTCATCATAAGCCCATTTAAAACCGTTTTCAACTCTTTTTATCAGCAACACGAAAAGCTCAGCCATAAAGAAAAAGGATCTGTTTACATGAAACAGATCCCCTGCAAGATGCGCAGATAAACCTTTCTCATCCCGGAATATACCTAAAGTGATCGTATCGATCACTTCTTCCTGATCGGGATCCACAGTTCGCAGAATATATCTGGCCGGGTGCCATCGAAGTAAAGTTCGTAATCCGTCGCTTCAGAAGCCTCATAACCCATCTGCGGCAGAAACTCCTTGTAGAACTTCACCCAGGTCTTGGCGATGCAGTCGCCATCTTCACCCACACAGTCAAAGACCACATACGCGCCGGGATTCACATCCCAGATGCGGAAGCCCTTCTTCTCCAGATCAGCCTGATCGAATCCCGCGGTATCCTCATCGATGATGATGCCTATACCATATTCAAAGGTATCCTTTCCTTCTGTCGCCGGACTGCAAAGACCATAAAGATCGCGCTTTCCGTCCTCCCTCAGCATCCAGATCGGCGAAAGCATCTGCTTCCTGTTGCACTCTTCCCAGAAGTCCGCCACATCGTGGTTGGCTTCATCGTTGATGATCCCGTTGCTGAACTCTCTGACAAGCGCGATAAACTTCTTTTCTTTTGTCTGAACGATACGATAATCCATACTTTTACCACCTTTCACAGATATAGTGATCGTAAGCGGATTGAAAAGCGTCAGCTTGACGGCTTCTTCTCTGGCCGTTTTGGGTGCGACACCATGAAACCTTGTAAAAGCTTTGGTAAAGCTTTCAGGTGTCTCGTAACCATACTTCATAGCCAGATCGGTGATCTTGGCATCGGTCTCCACGAGTTCTTTCCCGGCCATGGACAGACGGCGATTCCGGATATACGCGTTGGCTGTCAGACCTGTCACGAAACT
>JAILBD010000128.1 GCA_024681275.1 Erysipelotrichaceae bacterium | reverse complement strand
CAAAGAGGCTTCCTATGCCAATATCGATCGTCTGAAAGTGAATGAGGAATTGAAGAAGGCTGATCTGCTGATCGGGATCGGCGGCGGAAAGTGTCTCGATGTGACGAAGGTCGTCGGTGACATCCTGGGCAAGCCGGTCTTCACGATCGCTTCGATCGCTTCGACCTGCGCGGCCGTCACGAAGATCTCGATCCTGCACAATGATGACGGTTCCTTCAAGGAGATCTACCGTCTGAAGAATCCGCCTGTCCACTGTTTCATCGATCCTCAGATCATCGTCAATGCCCCGGCGAAATACTTCTGGGCCGGCATGGGCGACACGATGGCAAAACATGTCGAGTGCGTCTTTTCTGCCAAGAACGATGTCCTTGATTTTGAAAGTGAACTGGGAAGGACGATCTCGATCCTGTGCTATGAGCCGATCCTGGCGAAGGGTCAGAAAGCTTATGAGGATGTGAAGGCACACACGGTGTCACAGGAGGTGGAGGATGTCATCAAGTCCATCATCGTCGCGACAGGTTCAGTATCTTTAAGTGTGAATCCGGATTACAATTCCGCCCTGGCGCATGCCCTGTATTACGGTCTGACGGTCAGGGAGTGGATGGAGAGGAAGCACCTCCATGGCGAGATCGTCTCCTATGGCACGCTCGTGCAGTTGCTGATCGATGAGCAGTACGATGAACTGGAGAGGGTCTATGACTTCAACCGGAAAGTCGGTCTGCCGGTCTGTCTGAAAGACCTCGATCTGGACAGGGAGGATCCGCTGGATGATGTGCTGGATGCGACGATTGCCAATCCGGAGCTCGATCACATTCCTTATCCGATCACGAAGCAGATGGTGCATGAGACGATCCTGAAACTGGAGGATCACAAATAAAAAAAGAAGCGTTGCTTCTTTATCACCAGCGGGTCGGAATGAGTGCCAGTACGATCGTGATGGCCAGGATGACGATCGCGGTCTTGCGAAGGAAGAGCTCCTTCTCGTTGTACTGAAGCGGTGTGTTCGGAGACTTCTTCTGTCTTGTTGAGAAGGAGACCCTGATATAGCCAATCAGGAAGATCCCGACTAAAGCACCGATATACATCAGAATGTCCCTGATGAGGAATAATTTGCTTGCCATGTCTATATTCTAATACAAAAACCAAGAGGAGAAAAAACAATTATGAAAGTCGTTCTTATTCATACCAGTCCCGTATCTCTCAACGATCTGAAGGCTCTTTTCAAGGAGATCGTTCCGGAAGTCGAGATGGTCAACATCATCGATGACTCCCTGCTGGATGAGGTCAAAAAGGTCGGTCATATCACGCCGGCGATCATCTCCAGGATGAATGCCTATGTGCAGGTCGCCAAGACGATGCAGCCTGATCTGATCTTCAACCAGTGTTCTTCCGTCGGCGAAGCTTTCGATCTGGCGAGAAGACAGGCTGAATGCAAGACTCTGAAGATCGATGAGCCGATGGCTGAAAAGGCCGTTTCACTGGGTTCAAAGATCGGTGTGGTTGCGACGGTCGCTTCGACGGTGCAGCCTTCCAGCGATCTGGTGAGGAACACGGCAAAAAGACTTGGCAAGGATGTCTGCGTGACAGAGTATCTGGTCGATGGAGCTCTGGATATCCTGATGAGCGGCGATGTCGACAAACACAATGAGCTGGTCATCAACGCGATCAAAAAGGCTGAGGCCGAAAACGATGTCGTCGTGCTGGCACAGGGTTCCATGACGGCGATTTTGCCTTTGCTGACGGACATCCGCAAACCGGTACTGACTTCTCCAAGACTTGCGGTCGAGAGAGTGAAGGAAGAGCTGGGTCTTTGATGAATATGGATGCATCTGTTTTAGACAGCTATCCAGTGATCGATGCCGATCTGGATGGGATCCTGAACAAGCAGGTCAGGGAAGACGATCATGTCTTCGTCGTGCTCGATGATGATCCGACCGGCGTGCAGTGCGTCCACGATATCCGCGTCTATACCGACTGGTCCTATGCGTCGATGAAGGAGGCTTTTGAAAAGGAGAAGCTCTATTTCATCCTGACCAATTCCCGGGCGATGTCGGAGGCGGAAAGCCGCAGATGTCACGAGCAGATCACAGACGTGATCGCAAGAGTTGCCAGGGAAACAGGAAAGAAGT
>JAILBD010000078.1 GCA_024681275.1 Erysipelotrichaceae bacterium | reverse complement strand
ACGGCAGTCGTTCTGGCCGATGCGCTGATGTCGTTCTTCGGTTCGATGGGCAACGATGCCAGTTACAACGCCTGGCTCAATGACATGATGAACGATGACAACAGGGGAAGCATCGGTGCCGCTTTGGCGACGCAGCCGATCATCGGCACCATCATTGGCACGATACTGGGCGGCATCCTGATCGGTGCGGATGACAACTACATGCGTCTGTTCATCGTCTTTGGCGGCCTGGCCATCGTCTTCGGCGTGCTGTCGCTGTTCATGGTGGAGGATTCAAAGGATCTCAAGCCTTATAAGAACGGGCCTTTCTTCAGACAGCTGATGGATGGCTTCGATTTCAGGGAACTGCTGAAGCACCGGGAGCTGATCTGGGTCTTCCTGGTCCTGACGACCTACTTCATTGCGTTCAATGTCTATTATCCGCATGTGGGCAACTACATGATCTATTATCTGGGTTTCTCGGCAGATTCCATCGGCATCATCCAGGGCATCGCGCTGATCCTGGGCATGTTGTCAGTCATCCCTTCTTCGAAGCTTCTGAACAAGGGGAATTTCGTGACGGCCGCTTCCGTTTCGATCATCCTCAGCATGATCGGTGTCGGCATCCTGGGTCTCTTCGGACGTCCGCAGTATGTCGATCCGACGACGATACTCAACTGGTCCCTGCTGATAGGTCTCTTCTTCTTCGGCTGCGGCTACATCATGTTCATGCAGGTGACGTCGGTGTGGATGAAGCAGCTCTTCCCGGAGGATTCCAAAGGGCAGTTTGAGGGTTTCAGGATCATCTTCTTCGTTCTGATCCCCTGGATCGTTTCTCCTTTCATCGCCAATCCGATCATCAAGAACAACGGCGAGATCATCGATGCCAACGGACAGACGGCTTTCCTGCCGACGCATGTCCTTTTCCTGGTATCGACGGTCCTGATCCTGATCACTTTCGTTCCTCTGATCTTTGCTGCCAAGCGGCGTAAGGAAAACATGAAATGATATTTCTTTTACTGATCCTGACGATCCTGGTGATCGCCGATGTCTATGTGGCTGAGACGTGTCTGAAGATGATCACACATCCGATCCGGCGTTCGGAAGAGGATATGCGCAAGGCTGAAACGGATGATGGTTTTGCCGACTGCATCGATGCCTATGAGAACAAATGGGAAAGACAGAGCTTTGAGATCGAAAACGACGGTGCCGTCCTTTCCGGTGAGATCATCAAAAATCCGGAAGGAGAAAAGGACAAGGTGGCCATCATCGCCCATGGGCATACGGCGAACCGTTACGCTTCCTTGAAGTATGCGAATATGTTCTACAGACTGGGCTACAATGTCGTGATCTACGATGAGCGCTATTTCGGCCGTTCCACCGGTGGCTTCTGTACGCTGGGACAGAAGGAGGCCGATGATCTCAGCAAGGTCTTTTCTCTGGTCAGGGAGCGTTTCGGACAGGATTGCCGGATCGCTGTGCATGGCGAGTCGATGGGTGCTGCCACGAGCCTGATGGTGCTGAAGAAGGAGAAGCCGCAGCTGGTCGTGGCCGACTGTCCGTTCTGCGACAGCAAGCGCCTTTTTGACGAGTATGTCGTCAACAATCTGCATGTCCCGCCTGTCCTGGTCATCCCGCTGGTGATCCTCCTGGGAAAGTTGCAGTATAAGTACTACATCAGGGAAGTGAGTCCGATCGAGGCTGTCAGAAACAGCGATGTGCCGATCTGTTTCATGCATGGCGATGCGGATAAGCTGATCGACTGCGACCATTCCAAACAGATGTTCAAGGTCTGCAAAAATCCGAAGAGCGAGATGCATCTCTTTGAGGGAGCGGGTCATGCGATGTCGGTCGTGCTGCACAGGCAGCTCTATGAAAAGCTCTTGAGGGACTTCGTTATGGCAAACGAATAAGACAGGATCGCAGATCCTGTTTTTGAATGCTGATCCGTACGCTATAATGTTAGGTGGTGGTGAAAATATGAACAATGCATTGACAAGATATCAACAGATCTATCACAAGGATCCCGAATACAGTTCTTTCTGTCCTTACAGGATCTCGCCTTTGGGGGCCCACATCGATCATCAGAACGGCATCATCAACGGTCTGGCGATCGACAAGGGGATCTCCATCTGCTACAGCGAGAAGAAGAACGGGATCGTCGAGCTGACTTCGCTGAATTTCGAAAAGCGTGCCCAGTTCCATGTGAATTCCGTTCCGGAGCACAAGGAAGGCGACTGGGCGGATCACCTGCGAGGCGCGGCGATACAGCTGGGAAGAAGATACAAGCTCAAGACCGGCATGTCGGCCGTGATCGAAGGGAGCCTGCCGATCGGCGGTCTTTCTTCTTCGGCTGCGGTCATCATCGTCTTTCTGGCTGCTTTAGCCAGGGTGAATGAGATCCATCTGGAAGAGTGGGAAGTGATCAACATGGCGAAGGCCGCCGAGAACGAGTATGTCGGCGTCAACTGCGGCAAGCTGGATCAGTCTTGTGAGGTGCTCTGCCGAAAGGATCATCTGCTTTATCTGGACTGTCTGGATGATTCCTATGAACTGATCCGAAAGAGCGATCTGATGCCTGATTTCAGGATCGCGGTCTTTTTCTCGGGTCTTGAGCGTTCCCTGTCCAATTCCAAATACAATCTGCGTCAGGATGAATGCAAGGCGGCTGCCTATTCTCTTCTGGCTTATGCCGGACAGGACTATGGCAAGTTCAATGAGACGAGGCTCAGGGATGTCGATGAGAGGATCTATGAGACATATAAAGAGAAGCTGCCAGAGAACTTCCGGAAGCGTGCCGACCACTATTACGGCGAGATCGGCAGAGCCAGAAAAGGCGCTGAACTCTGGAGAGCGGGCGATCTGAAGGGATATGGGAAGCTGGTCTTTGAATCAGGACTTTCCAGCATACGCAATTACGAGTGCGGCTGTCCGGAACTGATCCGTCTCTACGAGATCATGACGGAAACGGAGGGCATCTATGGCGGCAGGTTCTCGGGTGCCGGCTTCAAGGGCTGCTGCATGGCCCTGGTGGACCCTGATCATCTTGAGACCATTGAGAAGAAGGTCACGGAAGAGTACCTGAAGTCTTTCCCGGAACTCAAGGGGAAGTATTCCTTCCATGTCTGTGAGAGTGCAGACGGGGTGAAGCTGTGAAGTGCATCATCATCGCTGCCGGTTATGCCACGAGACTCTATCCGCTGACGGAGAACTTTCCCAAGCCTCTCCTGGAGGTCGATGGAAAGACCATCATGGATCATCTGCTGTATGAGATCAGTGAACCGGTCGATGAATATTTCGTGGTGACGAATCACCGCTTCTATGAGCACTTTCTGAAGTGGTCTGAGAAGAGGAAAGAGAAGATAGAAGTCATCGACGACATGACTTCCAGCAACGAGACCAGACTCGGTGCGGTCCGCGACATCGAGCTTGCTGCAAGGCAGACCGATGACGACTGTCTGGTGATGGCTGGCGACAACCTGCTGGATTTCTCTCTGGATGGTTTCATCCGTTTCGCGAAGATGAAGGATGCCTCCTGCGTCATGTGCCACGAGGAAAACAGGCTCGAGGCTTTGCGCAAGACGGCAGTCATCGGTGTCGATGAGGATCGCCGGATCACCAGCTATGAGGAAAAGCCGTTGGAGCCGAAAGGTCATCTGGCGGTGCCGCCTTTCTATTTCTACAAGAAAGCGGATCTGGCCAGGATAAGCGAGGCTCTGGAAGAAGGATGCAAGGCCGATGCACCGGGTTCTTTTGCCGCCTGGCTGTCCGGAAAGACAGCGATGTATGCCTATCTGATGCCGGGTAGAAGATATGATATCGGTGATCTGAAGAGCTATGAATATGTAAAAGAAGTCTTCACGAAGAAGACTTCCTAGAAGGAACTGTCAAAGACGCTGTCAAAGCGCCTTTTTCTTTTCGATGTATCCTTTTCTGTAATCGGATGGCGTCATGCCATTCACTTTGCGGAAACACTTCACGAAGTAGTTGGCGTCGAAGATGCCGACCGATTCAGCGATCTGCTGGATCGAATACTGTGAAGATCGTAAGAGCCTTCTGGCTTTGCGGATGCGCAGGTCGAGCAGATAGGCGCTCGGCGTCTTTCCGGTCTCTTTTTTGAAATTGTTGATGAGGGTGGCCGTCGATACGCCTAAACGGTCAGCCGTTTCTTCAATGGAGATCATCTCGCTGTAGTAGTTATCAAATATGAATAGAACATCGAAGACCAGTGAGGAATGGGAATCCTTTTTGAATTGACGTATCGTCTGGCAGAATTGACGGATCATCCTTTCATTCTCGCGGTACATCTCTTCGCGGCTGTTGAGATTGCGGATGTTTCGTGAGCT
>JAILBD010000071.1 GCA_024681275.1 Erysipelotrichaceae bacterium | reverse complement strand
TTCCTTCTGTATCGACGGAGAGCAGCGGCTTGATCTGTAAAGTCGAGGCGATCGCCGCGGCAGTCGGAGAGATGCGTCCGCCTTTGACCAGGTATTCGAAGCTGTCCAGGGTGAACCAGTGTCCGACGTTCGTCTTTTCTGCTTCAAGCCATTCAACGAGTTCGTCGAAGTCCATGCCTTCCTGCTGTCTCTTCAGTGCTTCCAGGACCAGGAAGCCTTCGCCAAGTGATGCGCAGAGCGAATCGATGCAGAAGATCTTTCTGTCCGGATACTTGTCTTTCATCATGGTCTTGACCAGTCTGACCGTGTTGTAGGTCGAGGAAAGACCGGAAGTGAAGCAGATGTAGAGGACATCCAGCCCCTGTTCCAGGGCTGCTTCGAAATACTGTTCGTAGATCTCGGGGTTGATGCCTGTCGTTTTGACGTCGATCTGCGGATCGAGTCTGTCGTAGAACATCTCGTGATCGATCGTTCCGTCAGGTCCGAAGTAATAGGAGGCTTCGTCGATGAAGATCTCCATAGGGATGACTTCAAGGTTCGGAAGCCCGTGCAATGCGTTTGAGTCAATGTCTGCTGTGGCATCGGTAAATATCTGATACTTATTCATAATGAGACATCTACAACTATAATCGATTTTGACTTTTTATGCAATGAATCGGGGACGATTTTACAAATCGATCATATTTGCCAGGAAAAAGAGGGCTCTGGACTATAATGGGGATAATGAAAAAGGAAATGAGGGAGGCTTTCAGGGATTCCCTGAACATCTTCCCCGGTTACATCGTCTTGGGGATCGGTTTTGGTGTCCTGATGGATTCAAAGGGCTATGGTCTGTTGCCGAGCCTTCTGTCCAGTCTTTTCATTTATGCGGGTTCGATGCAGTATGTGGGCGTGGATCTTCTGAGTGAAGGCGCTTCTCTGATCACGGCTTTCTTCATGACGGTCATGGTCAATATCCGCCATCTCTTCTATGGTGTGGGCATGCTGGAACGCTACAAGGATCTGAAAAGGCACAGGGCTTACGATATCTTCGCTTTGACGGATGAGACTTTTTCCCTTGCCTGCAACAAGGACATGAGAGGACTGGACCCGTCCTATTATTTCTATCTGTCTGCCTTCGATCACTGTTGGTGGGTGACGGGGACCGTATTGGGAAGCATCGTGGGTGACATCCTGCCTTTTGACTACACGGGCATCGATTTTTCGATGACGGCTCTTTTCATCGTCATCGTCGTGGAACAGTGGCGATCCGGCAAGGATCATCTGCCGGTGATCCTGACGTTTCTGATCTCGGGGCTCTGTCTGGTCCTCTTCGGACGGGACGACTTCCTGATGCCGGCGATGGCGATGATCGTGGGGATGCTGTTTGTACTGAGAAAGATCAGAGGTGAAGGCGATGCATAGCTATCTTCTGATCGCCGTCATGGCTCTGACGACCATCCTGATCCGCTTCCTGCCTTTCATCATCTTCAAGGAAAGGACACCGGCTTTCATCCTCTATCTGGGCAGGGTCCTTCCATACTGCGCGATGGCGATGCTGGTGGTGTTCTGTCTGAAGGATGTGAAATTCACTTCAGTAAACAGCTTCCTTCCGGAGTTGATCGCTGTCATCGTGACGGTCGCCCTTCAGAAGTGGAGACACAATACGTCGCTGTCGATCGTGAGCGCGACGTTAGTCTACATGTTCCTGATCCAAAGGATCTTCTGATCCTTTTTCTTTGGATCTGTATTTAGAAAAATATCTAAATAGCTATTGATTTTGGAATGCAAGACACATATAATCTATTTAGAAATTCATCTAAATAGGAGAACGATCTTATGGGGTATGGCGAAACATTCAAAGCCCTGTCTGATCCGGTGCGCAGACAGATCCTGTCGATGCTGAAAAAGGGCAGGATGTCGGCGGGGGAAATCAGCAGGCGATTCGATATGACACAGGCGACAGTCTCTTATCACTTGAAGCTGCTGAAGGAGGCTGATCTTGTCTTTGAGGAGAAGGAAAAGAATTACATCTATTATTCGCTGAATGCCAGCGTCATCGAAGAGGTGATGCTGTGGCTGGCGGATCTGAAGGGGGAGAAAGACGATGAAAAATAAAGAATACATGAGAAAGGTCATCATGACGACGGCGATCAGCTGCATCCCGTTTTTGATCGGCCTCTATCTGATGGGCAAGCTTCCTGATCAGATCCCGGTCCATTTCGATTTTCATGGAAATATCGACCGCTATGGTTCAAAGTTCGAGATCCTGCTGCTGATGCTGATGCTGCCTGCGTTTCATCTGCTCTGTGATTTTGTGACAGGAAAAGATCCGAAGGCTGCCAATGTATCGGGGAAGGTCCATGATCTGGTGCTCTGGATCATTCCATGTCTTTCCTTTGTCCTTTCTTTCCTGGTCTATGGCAAGGCTCTGGGTCTTGATATCGACGTCAGATTATTGATGAGCTGTCTGGTCTCGGTGCTCTTCATCGTGATCGGCAACTACATGCCTAAGACCAGACAGAACTACACGATCGGCATCAAGATCCCGTGGACACTGGCGGATGCGGAAAACTGGGACAAGACACATCGTCTGGCCGGCTATCTGTTCATCTTCTGCGGCATCGTCATGTTCCTTTCGATCTTCGTGAAAACAGACGCATTCATGTGGATCCTGCTGGGGGCCTGTCTGATCGCCGTGTTTGTGCCGGTGATCTATTCCTACATCCTGTATCAGAAGAAAAAAGAGTCCTGATCAAAGAAAAAGCCTGGTGACAGGCTTTTCAAGTGTTGTGATCCGGTCTTTATCAGTCTGTCTCCAGACAGATGACGACGCCTCTTCTTTCCATGTAGTAGCTGCACAGGCCTCTGGTCGGATAGATGTCGATCCTAGCATCGGGATATTCCTTCAGGACCATGTCTTTGAGGTCTTTGGCGGCGGACTCGTTTTCGGTGTGCGTGATGACGCATTTACCGCCTTTGTAGCCCGCTTCTTTCATGTAGTCAAGAAGCGCCTGCAGGGACTTCTTTTCGCCTCTGGCTTTGCCGGTCACGGCGATGGTACCCTCACTTGTCGCGGTCCCGTTGACCGAGATGTTGAGGACGCTGAGTGCGCCGGCAGCGATCTTGTTGACTCTGCCGTTCTGGGCGAGGTTGTGCACGGAGAAGAAGGAGAAGAAGAGTCTCGATCTGTGCAGATAGTCGCGGACGATCCCGTCGATCTTCTCAAACGGGAGACCTTGCTTCATGAGTTCCGTCATTTTATGGATGGCGAGGATCTCTTCGCCGCCGGTCGAAAGGGAATCGATGACGGAGATCTTGACGTCTTTGTGTTCTTCCTTGTACATTTCAGCAGCACTGAGCGCGCTGTTGTAGGATCCGGACAGGGCAGAAGTGATCGTGATGACGAAGATCTCTTTTGCGCCTTCGTAGGCCTGCAGCCAGAGGTCGATCGGCGGGCAGGATGTATAGGAGCGGCCTTTATAGGCTGCCAGATAGTCCAGCATTTCGTGGACATTGAGGTTTTCATCGTCGACGAAGGATCTTTCGTCGGTATAGATCGTCAGAGGAACAGTTTTGAAATCGTCATGGTCGATCGTATAGAGATCACATGAAGAATCGGCTATAATTCTCATTACAAAAACACCTCCTTGCTGTTCGAGTAAATTGTATGAATTAAGCAGCCATGATAAAATGAACAAAAGCACAATATCTGTCACAGTTATGACAGTCAAGGCTTTTCTGTAACATTATGAAGATCAACACAAGACCTGAAGGACGCACCATAGCCACCCGCATGGCCATCGGCAATGCGATCCTCAGCAAGCTGGATGAAAAGGAATTCTCGAAGATCTCGATCTCGGAAGTCATCCGTGAGGCAGGCGTTTCCCGGATGTCGTTCTATCGCTACTACGAGAATCTTTATGATGCGCTCTGTGACAATCTGAACATCATCGTCAACGGCTACATGATCGAAGGCGGCGAGATCAACGATCCGGGCGTCTACATGCAGCTGGAACATATCGAGTTCTCTCTGAACTACTTCGACCGCTATTCACGTTATTTCCTGACGCTGAACAGGCATGGCCTCTATGCCATCCTGATGGATGCGGTCAATGAGTACATGATGGAGAACATCTTCCCGCGGAAGAAGATCCACATGTATGAGCTTTACGCCTATGCAGGCGCACTGCTGAATTCTTTCATCAAGTGGGAGGAAGAGGGCAAGAAGGAAAGTGCCCACAATGTTGCCCTGATGATCTATCGTCTCTTCAATCATACCGATGAGGAAGATCAATGAACATCACGGTCTATCTCGGTTCCAGTCCCGGCAATGACCCCAAGCTCAAGGAAGCGGTCATGGAACTGGGCAGCTGGATCGGTTCGAAGGGACATCGGCTGATCTACGGCGGTTCAAAGAACGGACTGATGGGGGATCTGGCGAAGGCTGTTCTGGATCATCATGGCGAAGTGATCGGCGTCGAACCGCGTTTCTTTGTGCAGCGCGGTTTTGTTTATGATGAGATCACGGAGCTCATCGTCACAAAGGACATGTCGGAAAGGAAGGCGAAGATGATCGAACTGGGAGATGCCTTCATCGCTTTTCCCGGAGGGACAGGAACGCTCGAGGAGATCACAGAAGTCATGTCGAAGGTGTCGCTCAGACACATGGATGCGCCTTGCATCATCTATGACCTGGATGGATACTATGAGGAACTGAAAAAGCTGCTGCAGAAGATGATCGACAGCGGTCTTTCCAGCAGGGAAAGGCAAGAGGGGATCTTCTTTGCGAAAGATCTGAAGGAGATCGTTTCGATCATTGAAAACAACAGGCCTGAATAGGATAAAATAGAGTCAACGAATAGGAGATCAGATATGGGAATCGTCGTCTTCGGTGCAGTGTTTGTGGATATCAAAGGATATCCGATCGATCAGTATATTCCTTCCGGCAGGAATGTCGGGCGGGTCGTTCAGGTCCACGGCGGAGTCAGCCGCAATGTGGCGGAGGATATTGCCAATCTGGAGCTGAGACCGACTTATGTGAGCGTGGTCGATGATACCGGTATCGGAGCCGATGTCGTCGATCGTCTCAGAAGACACAACGTCAATACCGATTACATCATCAAGACAGCGGACGGTCTGGGGACCTGGCTGGCGATCTTTGACAACAACGGCGATGTCGTCGCGTCGATCTCCAAGCGCCCGGATCTGTCCCGGATCAGCGAAGTATTGGATATCTGGGGAGACAAGATCATCAGGGAAGCTGACAGCGTCGTCGTCGAGATCGATATGGAAGAGGATCTGCTGAAGCGGATCTTCGCTCTAGCCGAGAAGTACGACAAGCAGATCTTCGCGGTCGTCTCCAACATGTCGATCGCCATGGAAAGAAGGGAACTTCTGGACAAGGTCGCCTGCATCGTCTGCAACGAACAGGAAGCGGGACTTCTCTTCTCGGAAGACTATGAGAACAAGGGCATAGAAGAACTGGAGTCCATCCTGATCGAAAAGATCGAACAGGCCAATATCAGAAAGATGGTCATGACTCTGGGAGACCGAGGAGCGGTCTATGCGGAAAGGGACGGGGAACACGGTTTCTGTCCGCCGCAGAAGGTCGATGTCATCGATACGACCGGTGCCGGGGATTCTTTCTTTGCGGGCATCGCGGTAGGCCTGACCTATGGCAAGTCGCTGGGCGAATCCTGCAGTATCGGCACGAGGTTGGCTTCAGCAGTCATCGCCACAAAAGAAAGCGTTTCGCCGCGTTTCCAGCCGGCGGAGTTCGGATTGAACATATAGATGGATTTTTATATCAGAGAGAAACAGGACCTCATCGATGCGATCAACGAGTATGGGATCATACCCTTCTTTTCCAATGAGATCAAGGGCTTTTCGATCGAGGAGAACGTCTCCCCGAAAGTCTATTTCGGTGATGGAGAGGGCGTATGGGAATGGAAGGGTCCGGTGATCCAGGAGACGCACTGCGCCTATGGAAAGCTGTTCAGGAAGAAGGCCGCCTATGTCTCCGAGAAGTGGTACTACGATCTGGCCAATTACAGAAGGGACGGTTACGACTTCGATGCCAGGGTCTCTGATGGATTAGCCACTTATAATGAAGAGTATCTCTACAACATCATCGCTTCCCATCACACGATCCTGTCCAAGACGGCCAAGGCCATCGGCGGTTACGTCAAGACCCATGAGAGAGGCAAGGATGCCTGGCAGCCCAGGAAGGGCTTTGATACGACGATCACGGCTCTGCAGATGAAGGGTTATGTGCTGATCAGAGACTTCGACTACGAGGTCGATAAGAACGGCGAGTTCTACGGCTGGGGCGTTGCCCGCTATACGACACCGGAAGAGTACTATAAGGATTTTGCGAAGAAGTGTTATAAAAGGACTCCTGAGGAGTCCTATGAGAGGCTGTTCAGGCATCTGAAGAAGATGACCAAGACGGATGATGAGCTGATCAGAAGGTTCCTGACTTAGCGTTTGAATCTCTTTGCCACCTCAAACATGCGCGGATCGACGTGGCAGTAGCCGGTCGGATTCTTGATCAGATAGTCCTGGTGATAGTCTTCGGCGATCGTGAAGTTTTCCAGAGGAAGCAGTTCCGTCACGATCGGTCTGTCATATTTCAGTGAAAGTTCG
>JAILBD010000070.1 GCA_024681275.1 Erysipelotrichaceae bacterium | reverse complement strand
GGCGTTTCACTGGCGAAGATCCCGTCGATCATTTTACAGATGATGAGGCCAACGATCTGTCCGAGAAGGGTGATGAAAAAGGAAGTGATGGCTGCCAGGATGATCTCGTCATACCAGCGGAAGCGTTCAGTATGTATCTTCTTGAATAGTTCTTTCATGATTGGTTTCCCCTTTTTGATTCATTTACTATGATAGATCATCTCGATAGGACGATTCAATCGATGCACTTCTTTTTATGAAGAGCCGAGTCAATGATAAAATAGGGAAAAGAACAGCATATGATCAATCAAAAAAACCGGATCAGGAGATCATGATATGAATAATAGGAACTGTTTGTTGTGTTATGAGGCAAGATGCAGCAAGGCTTGCGGTGTGATGGAGCCTGACAGGATATTGCGAAGCCTTTATTTCAGGAATGATGCTGTCGTGAGGAATGAGATCCCCGATACCATTCCCTGCAAAGACTGTGATGGCAGGTGTGAGGAGATCTGTCCTGTTCACTTCAATATCAGGGAGGTGCTGAGTTCCCTCAAAGCTTCCGGTCACGGCAGGAAGAAGATCGATACCAGTGTCCTGAAGACCGATTTCTGCGGCATCCCTTTGGAGAATCCTTTCCTTCTTTCTTCTTCGATCGTTTCCTCCACCTACGACATGTGTGCCAGGGCTTTTGATGCCGGCTGGGCAGGCGCGGCTTTCAAGACGATCTGTCTGATGGATATCATCGAAGCGTCACCGCGTTTTTCAGCGATCAAGGGAGATAATAACGAGATCATCGGTTTCAAGAATATCGAACAGCTTTCCGAGTACTCTCTCGAAGAGAACATCAAGGTCTTCAGGAAGCTGAAAAAAGACTATCCGCATAAGTTCCTGCTGGTCTCCATCATGGGCAGGGATGAGAAAGAGTGGGCTTATCTTGCCGATCTGATCGATAAGGAATGTGCGGATGCTTTGGAGCTGAATTTCTCCTGCCCGAATATGACGGAGAACGAGACCGGCAGCGATGTCGGTCAGATCCCGGAACTGGTGGAGAAGTACTGCCGTGTCGTGAAGAAACACACGAAGCTTCCTTTCATTGCCAAGCTGACGCCGAATGTGGCACACATCGAGGATGCGGCTGATGCAGCGATCCGGGGCGGTGCCGATGGAGTGGCAGCGATCAATACGATCAAGTCTCTGATCGAGGTATCCGCGGATCCCCGGGAGGGATCTTTCCGGGCTTCGATCGGCGGTCTTTCCGGCGATGCGGTCAAGCCGGTCGCTTTGCGTTTCATTTCCGAACTGGGCAAGGATGAAAAACTGAAAGGAAAGCATATCTCGGCGATGGGCGGCATCGAGACCTGGATGGATGCCATGGAGTTCATCGCTTTGGGTGCCAATACGGTACAGGTGACGACAGCTGTCATGCAGTACGGGCAGAGGATCATCGATGACATGATCTCCGGTGCCGCTTTGCATCTGAATATGATCGGTCTGGATTCCATTGATGATTTCAGGGGGACGAGTCTCAATGAGATCGTTCCGGTGGAACAACTGGACAGGTCTTTCATCATCTATCCGAAGTTCAACAGGGAAAAGTGCGTTGGCTGCGGACGCTGCTACATCTCTTGCAATGACGGCGGACATCAGGCGATCAGGATCATCGACGGTCATCCTTTGCTGGATACGAAGAGATGCGTGGGCTGCCATCTCTGTGTCCTCGTCTGTCCGAATGATGCCATCGTTTCTTCCGAAGTGAAGGTCCCGAAGGAGGACAGGACATGAGGCTTCTGATCCATGATCTGAAGGCTGATGAATATAAAAGAATAGAGAGTGAGTATCGCAATGACTGTGTCGTTTCCGATCAGGGCACGATCAGGCCGTGCATCGGCTGTTTCGGCTGCTGGAAGAAGGATCCGGGACGCTGTGTCGTCAAAGACGGTTATGAGAACATGGGCCAACTGATCCACGAGGCGGATGAGGTCGTCGTGATCAGCAGATACAGCTACGGCGGTTTTTCTTCTTTCATCAAGAACGTCTTTGACAGGTGCCTGGGCTATGTGCTTCCGCATTTTGAACTGGTGAATGGCGAAAGCCATCACATGAAGCGCTATGATGAGGACAAGCCTTTCACTTTCATCTTCTATGGTCACGACCTGAAGGAAGAGGATAAGGAAAAGGCTGAGCGCTATGTCAGGGCGGTCTGCACCAACATCAGGGGTTCTGTCAAAGAGATCATCTTTGAAGAAAAGGAAGAGAGGGAAAGAAGGCTTTGCGAAGGCTTCGATCCTGAAGGAAGGGCGGTCCTTCTCAATGTGTCCATGCGTACGCAGGGAAATTCCGCAAGGCTGGCGGAAAAGCTGAAAGGGAAGCTGAAGAGGAAGACTGAGGTCCTTTCGCTGGCGAAGTATCTGAATGACATGTCTTCTCTTCTTAAGGAGCTTTCAGACGCGTCGGTCATCATCTTTTCGCTGCCTCTCTATGTCGATGGGCTTCCTTCCCAGATGATACGGCTATTGGAAAGGTTTGAAGAAGAGTACCATGGCCTATCCAAGAAGATCTATGTCCTGGCGAATATGGGTCTCTACGAGAGCGGACAGCTGGTCAATCTTTTTGATGCGGTAAAGACCTGGTGCGGAAAGATGGGTTTTGATTACTGTGGTGGCATCGGCGTCAGTGCCGGTGAGCTGATCGGCGTCCTGATGCAGCACCTTCCTTTCAGAGGCTGGCCGATGAATCGCATCAGCAAGGGGATGGATGCGCTTGCCCAGGCGATCGATGGCGCTGAAAAGATCGGGGATATCTACAGCGGTCCTGTCCTTTTTCCGCGATCCCTGTATATCGCGATCGCCAACAGAGGCTGGGCGAAAGGCGCCAGGGAGAACGGTCTTGATCCGAAAGAACTCTTCCGGCGTCTGTGAGATAAGAGAGATTTGGCCATATCCTTCAGCCGGATGACTGAAGGATATTTTTTCTGAGCTGAGGGATCCAAAGAAATAAAGCAGAGAGAAGAAGACTGTTATAAAATGGAATAAAGATGTCTGTGAGAATACTTATGAAAAAGTATAAACATATTTTTCTGTTCGTTGCATTGGTCTTTCTGTGCTTTTCTTTTTCGGCCTGTCAGAAGAAGGAAGAGACTGCCGTTCCTTCGATCGAAGGATATCCGACGATCCATGAGACGGAATTCGGAGGCGTCTATATCAAGATCCCGATCGATGAATTCAACAAACTCGGTTTTGAATTCGGCGACAGTGTCGATGTGGAGTTTTCCAGCGGCTACAAGCTGGAGGATATCCCTTACTACAACGGCTACTATGTCGATCCCGGTCAGATCCTGCTGATCGGCTATCCGGGTTACGACTACATCAAGGCGGCGATCAATTACGGTGAGGACCTCTGGGATGAGGCCAAACTCCAGATCGGCATGGGAAACAGTCCGACTCTGTTCCAACAAGTCAAACTGGATGAACATTCCACGGCTTCGATCAGGCTTCGCGAGAAGGGAAAGTATCGGGATATCCAGGAGGCCAGGGATATCAGCTATACGGATCTGAGAAAGGATTATCCCAGTGATGTCGCTTTTGCGAATTTCCGGAACATCGTGATGGGACAGATCGGCGAGGGAAAGGTCTACCGTTCGGCTTCTCCTTGCGACAACCAGCACAAGCGGGCTCCATATGTCGATGCACTGATCAAAGAGGCTGCAGTGAATCACATCCTGGATCTGGCCGATAATGATGTGAAGATCGAGAAGTATCTGCAGGCGGAGGATTTTGCTTCAGAGTATTTCAGGACTCTATATGAAGAGGGCAGGGTCTATCCTCTGGCTCTGTCGATGAATTATATGGGAGAGGATTTTGCAATCAAGGTGGCGGATGGTTTCATTGCGATGTCCAAAGCGGAAGGACCATACCTGATCCATTGCACGGAGGGAAAGGACAGGACCGGTTTTGTCTGCATGATGCTGGAGGCGCTTGCCAAAGCGGACTATCAGCAGATCGCCGATGACTACATGCTGACATATGACAACTATTACAAGATCAACGAGATCAAGGATCCGGCCAGATACAGAGTCATCCTGGAGAAGAATCTGGATGCGATGATCAGATATGTGGTCGGCGATGAGAGCGTTGATTTCAGAAACTGTGATCTTTCGATCTATGCTAGGGCATATCTGCTGAAAGCAGGGATGGAAGAGGAACAGATCGATACACTATTGGAGAAGATCGGATAAGAGATGGATGCTGAGACATTGAAAGAGAAGCTCGACCATTCGCTGCTCATCTGTCCACAGGAATACAAGAACAGGATCCTGGAGGCTCTGTATGAAGAGAAGATGGTCTGCGATGTGAAATTCATGACTTTGGAAGAATACCGCAAAAAGTATTATTTTGATCATGACATCCGCGCCGTCAGGTATCTGATGGAGAGCCACGGTCTCAGCATCGCCAATGCCAGGGAGATCCTGGAGAATCTGATCTATGTGGAAGCTGACAGGACTTACGGAAACGACAAGCTGGATCAGCTGGTCGCTTACCGGAAGCAGCTGGATGAGTTGGGTCTGCTGATCTATGATCCTCTCTTTCTTCCGTCCATCAAGGGCAGAATGGTCCTGGTGATGGGCTATGGAAAGCTCGGTCGGGAAGATGAGAAGATCATCGATGGGCAGATAGAGGGTTATGAGCTGATCGAAAAGAAGTACAGGATCAGCTGTTTTGAGGATATCGAAGAGGAAGTCGCACATCTCTATGAGGAGGTCTATGATCTTCTGGAAAAGGGGACCGATATCAACGATATCCATGTGCTCAACGGGAACGGCGACTATGAGTCCTATTTCCGCCGTTTCAATGCGTACTACGGCTTTTCGATCGCCTATCCATGTCAGGATGCGCTGATCGGCTGCCGTCTTTCTCTGGATCTTCTGGAAAAGATCGATGAGAGTGACAGGAAAGAGATCTATGACTGGCTCAGCAGCTTGGAGGATCCTCTTGCCGAGAAGCTCATCGGAATCATCAACAGATATCCGGAATATGAGCTGAAGGATGTGAAGGATCTCGTCATCGACGATCTTGAAAACACGAAGATCGACAGCACCGTTTATCGCGATGCGGTGAACTGCAGCGAACTCTTTCACTGTTTCTCGGACAAGGACCATGTCTTCCTGCTCGGTTTCAACGATTCTTTCCCGGCACTCAGAAGAGATATCGCTTATATCACGGATGATCTGGCTCCTGTCGTGGGAAAAGACAGGACCGAGGAAGCCAACGCGCTGACAAGAGAGAATGTCAGAGCCTATCTTTCTTCGATCGGGGATCTGAGGATCTCTTATTGCAGGAAGAGTCCTTTCAAAAACTATGAGATCTCCAATCTTTTTGATGCGGGTGAGTATGAGCTGATAGAGACAGAAAAAAGATATGATCACAACGACAGTCTCAACAAGGTTCGTCTGGCTTACATGCTGGATGATCTGAACCGCTATGGCGATCATGATCAGGATCTGGATCTTCTGTATAACATGTATCCGGATGAGGATCATTACAGCTATGACAATCGCTTCAGCGGTCTGAATGAAAGACAGCTGGCAGGCATCGGAAAGATCAGGCTCTCCTATTCCAGCATGGACAAGTTCTACAAGTGCGCTTTTGCCTACTATATCGAGAACATCCTGGGTCTGAATTCATACGAGGATACCTTCTATACGATGACAGGTACCTTGTGCCATGAAGTGCTCAAGGATCTGTTCAATGAGGATGCTTTTGATTTTGACAGGTCCTGGGAAAAGAACCTGAAAGTCCTGAATGAGAGAGGTACTTCTTTTGCGGATGCGAAGGAGGCGTTTTTCGCTGAAAGGATCAAGGAAGAGCTCAGAGAGGATGTGCGGATCATTTTGGAACAAAAGGCCAAGACGGCTCTGGATCGGCAGCTCTGCGAGAAGGATTTCAATATCCGGGTCAGCGACAGGCTGATCTTCAAGGGTTTCATAGACAAGGTCATGTACAAGGAACTGGATGATCAGATCATCGTCGATGTGGTCGACTACAAGACCGGGGCTTCTGCCGCGATCAAAGAGAAGCTGATGGATTTCGGCTTGTCTCTGCAGCTGCCTTCCTATATGTATCTTCTGCGTAAGGACGATCCATTCGGCAAGAGGATCTCCTATGGAGGTTTCTATCTTCAGCATCTGATCAGCAATGACCGGAGATTCGACGAGGAGAGAGACCTGGAGGAGATCAAGAAGGATTCCATGAAACTGGAAGGTTTCAGCAGCAGCGATATGGAGCGGATGCGGTACTGCGACCGGACCCTCTATCTGGGGAGCAGCGAGATCATCAAGGGCCTGAAGGTCAAGAAAGACGGTTCTTTCCATTCCTCCAGCAAGACCAAGAGCGATGCGCAGATGGACGAGATGATCGCCAATGTTGAAAAGAAGATCGATGAGGCGGGCAAGAGGATCTTTGCCGGCGATTTCCGTATCGATCCGAAGCAGATCGACGGGGTCAATGAGTCGTGCGGCTACTGTCCTTACGCGTCTTTATGTTACAAGCGCTACAGCGATCTGTGCTATCTTTCCAGCAGACAGAAGGAAGAAGACGATGCCTGAGAAGTGGACACGGGAACAGGAAAAGGCGATCAGCGCCTATGGTCAGAATATCCTCGTCTCTGCCGGTGCCGGATCGGGAAAGACAGCAGTCCTTTCAGAGCGGGTCTATCAGCTGGTGGGAAGAAGGAAGATCGATGTCGATCATCTTTTGGTCCTGACTTTTACCAACAAGGCGGCTGCTGAGATGAAGCAGAGGATACGTAAGAAGATCTCTGAGGATGAAGAGAAGCTTTTCGGCAGCGAAAAAGAAAAGAAGAGGCAGATCAACAAGATCGATTCCTCTTTCATCATGACTTTCGATGCCTATGCCTTGTCGCTGGTCAGAAAGTACCACTATCTGCTCAATGTCGACCGGGATATCGACGTCATCGATGCCAACATCCTTTCCAAGAGATGCGAAGAGCTTCTCGATGAGATCATGAATGAGGCCTATCAGAAGGGCGATCCCGTCTTCATGGATATGATCGCCGTTTACTGTATCAAGGATGACCGGAACATCCGTTCACTGATCATGAAGATCATGTCCCGACTGGAGATGGTCTATGAGCGGGA
>JAILBD010000062.1 GCA_024681275.1 Erysipelotrichaceae bacterium | reverse complement strand
TGGAATGGCAGAACTTTGCGACGCTCCTAAAACATTACGGGATCTCCGAGACCAAACCTCTGGACAAGATGAGCAAGAAGGAGATGGATATCATCCTTTACGGTTCCACCGAGGAGATCCGTTATACGGTCACTTCCACCGGCGGGACCACATACAACAAATACGGCTATATCGAAGGTGTCAAGAATCTGATCGAGAGAAGATTCGAAGAGACGCAGTCGAAATTCGGCAAGGAGTACTATGGTTCCTTCATGGTGGAATCCGAGTGCAGCAAGTGCCACGGTGCCAGGCTCAACGAGAAGGTCCTTTCCGTCAAGGTCGGCGGAGAGAACATCTATGAATCGACCTGCGCTTCCATCACCCAGGCGTATGATTTCCTGGATCAGCTGAAACTGGATCCGATGCGGGCTGAGATCGCCAGGACTTTGTTGAATGAACTGAAGGCCAGACTGCGTTTTCTGAAGGATGTCGGTCTGGATTATCTGACACTGGATCGTGCAGCCGGATCCTTATCCGGCGGTGAGGCGCAGCGCATCCGTCTGGCGACGCAGATCGGTTCCGCTTTGACCGGTGTCCTCTATGTGCTGGATGAGCCTTCGATCGGTCTGCATCAGAAGGACAATGCCAAACTGATCGAGACCCTGAAGAAGATGAGAGATCTGGACAACACCGTGATCGTCGTCGAACACGATGGCGAGACGATGCTGAGCTCCGACTATATCGTTGATATCGGTCCTGGTGCCGGCAAGGAGGGCGGAGAAGTCGTCTTTGCGGGCACACCGGAAGAGATCCTCAAAGATGAGAAGTCGATCACCGGCCAGTATCTTTCTTTCAGGAAGGAGATCCCGATCCCGTCCAAGAGAAGGAAAGGCAACGGCAAGACGATAAAGATCATTGGTGCGCAAGAGAACAATCTGAAGAACATCGATGTTTCCATCCCTTTGGGCAAATTCACCTGTGTGACCGGCGTTTCCGGTTCCGGAAAGTCATCCCTGATCATCGAGACGATGACCAAGTCGATCATGAAATCGCTGGATCGGGTCAAGATCAGACCGGGCAAGGTGAAGAAGGTGGAGGGCCTCAAGAATATCGACAAGATCGTCTACATCACCCAGGATCCGATCGGCAGGACGCCTCGTTCCAATCCGGCGACCTATACCGGTGTTTTCGACGATATCCGCGATCTCTATGCGATGACACCGGATTCCAAGGAACGCGGTTACTCCAAGTCACGTTATTCGTTCAATGTGCCCGGAGGCAGGTGTGAAGCCTGCCAGGGCGATGGTGTCAAGCGCATCTCGATGCTGTTCATCCCGGATGTCTATGTGGAGTGTGAAGAGTGTCATGGCAAGCGCTACAATTCCGAGACCCTGGAAGTCAGATACAGAGGGAAGAATATCTATGATGTCCTGAAGATGCCGGTCAAAGAGGCTCTGGAATTCTTCAAGAATCATAAGCGGATCAAAGACAAGCTGCAGGTCTTATATGATGTGGGCTTGGGTTATATCGAACTGGGACAGAGCGCAACGACGCTTTCCGGCGGTGAGGCGCAGCGCGTCAAGCTGGCTTCAGAACTGCAGAAGAAGCCGACGGGCAAGACGATGTTCGTCCTGGATGAGCCCACGACTGGCTTGCATATGGATGATGTCCTGAAGCTGATCCGCATCATCGACCGCATCGTCGACAATGGCGATTCGGTCGTCGTCATCGAACACAATCTGGATGTGATCAAATGTGCTGACCACATCATCGATCTGGGTCCTGATGGTGGAGACAGGGGTGGTGAGGTCATCGCTGAAGGCACTCCGGAGGAGGTCGCAGAAATAGAAAGATCCTACACAGGTCAATATCTGAAGAAAGTATTAGGTGTGAAACATGGCAAACAATGAACTGAACAAAAGAGTATATGTACGTCAGATCAAGGAACAGCTGGGCCTGGAACAGCTGACGGGGAACGATGATTCCCTGAACCGTTGGGCGATCGCCCCTGATATCAACAGGCCGGGACTGGAACTGTCCGGCTATCTGGAGTCCAACGACCTCAAACGTGTGGTCATACTGGGTACCAAGGAACATGAATACATGTCAAAGTTCGACTACAATACCCAACGGGCCCGTTTTGAGATCATCACCGACTCCTACACCCCATGCATCATCCTGTCGGGCGAATTCACGCCGATGGCCTCTTTGACGGATCTGGCGAATGCCAAGAACTTTCCGATCTTCCGTTATGAGGGGCAGACCTATCAGCTGATCGTCGATCTGGTCTCTTTCCTTTCGGAAAAACTGGCACCGACCGATTCCTTATACGGCGTCATGATGAACATCTATGGAAGGGGCATCATGATCACAGGTAAATCCGGCATAGGTAAGTCCGAACTTGCCTTGGATCTGATCAACCGTGGCCACATGCTGGTGGCAGACGACAGAGTAGATGTCAGAAGGGTCCACAAGTCCATCATCTGCGAGGCTCCGGCCATCCTGAAGCGGATGCTGGAGATCAGAGGTATCGGCATTGTGGATGTGACCAGGATGTTCGGCGCGAATGCATATTTGAACCGCTGCCAGCTGGATTTTGTGATCAAACTGGTCAAATACGATGAGAACATGGAGAATGACCGCCTCAATCCGATCAACGAGAATTACGATGTGCTGGGACTGGAAGTCCCGATGCTGATCATTCCGATCACAGAAGGCAAGTCGCTTTCCGTCATCATCGAGGCAGCCGTTTCCAACTATCTTTTAAGCAAACTGGGTTTCAATTCCAATGAGGATTTCAAGACCCGTTACCGTCAGGAACTTGAAAGGAAGGGGGCACAGAGATGATACGTTTTTTCCCTGATCCGGAAACATTCGTCAAGTTTTCGATCTTTTCTCTGACGCTGGATATCCGCTGGTATGCCGTGCTGATCCTCTTTGGAGCGATGCTGGCTTACACGGTCGCCAGAAAGGATGTGAAGAAGGCGCGCTATATCTCTCTGGACTTCTTTGATTCCTTCTTCATCTACACCCTGTGGGCAGGCATCATCGGTGCCAGACTGTGGTTCTGCATGTTCTACAACTTCTCCTATTACATCTCTCATCCGCTGGAGATCATCCGGATCTGGGATGGAGGGCTGGCGATACAGGGCGGTCTGGTCTTCGGCGCGATCTTTGCCTGGTTCTATATCAGAAAGAACCACTATCCGTTCATGAAGCTTCTGGACATCGTCCTGCCTAATGTTCTTCTTGGACAGGCGAGCGGTCGCTGGGGCAACTTCGTCAACAAGGAATGCCATGGCGCGGAAGTGAGCGAAGGATACTTCAACGGCATCCTTTCTTTCCTGAAAGAGGGCATGTTGATAAAGGGGCACTATTATGAACCACTCTTCTTCTATGAGTCTGTCTTGTGCCTGCTGGGCTGGGTGCTGATCTATCTGATCCTGAAGAAGAGGCAGAACAAGCGTGGCGACCTGGCGTATGCCTATCTGATGTGGTATGGTCTGATCCGTTTCTTCATCGAAGGAAGAAGGACGGATTCCCTTTATCTGGGCAATCTGAAGATGGCACAGCTGACCTCGGTCGTCTTCTTCATCGTCGGTATCCTGGGTTATCTGGGCGTTCTGGACAGATTCATTAAAAAAGAGAAGCCGACATTGATGTTCGACTTCGACGGAACGCTGATGGATACCAGACAAGGGATCGTGGAAGCCTACCGCTACCTTTTCCAGAAGTATTCGGATGAAGAAAAGTTCACCGACGAGGTACAGCAGGAGATCATCGGTCCGGCCTTGAGGACACTGTTCCCGAAATACTTCCCGGGCATCGATTTCGATACCCTCTATGAGGATTATCACAACAGACAGATCGAGGTGGCCAAGATCACCAACCATCCGATGCCTCATGCCGATGAGGTGCTGAAGAAACTCCATGAGGAAGGATACAAGATCGGCATCATCTCTACCCGTTCCAGAGAAGGTATCCAGGGAATACTCGATGACTTCTCCTTGAGGGGATATGTCGATGATATCTGCGGTGTCTATGATGTCGAGAAACAGAAACCGGATCCGGAGGGGATCTTCAAGCTGGTCGAAAGGAATGGCTGGAACCGGGAATGCATCATGATCGGCGATTCGATGATGGACATCGGCTGCGGGATCAATTATGGTGCCTATACGGTCGCCTATCTCAATGATCCGGTCCGTTCGAAGCAGCTGGCTGAGGCAGCCAATGATTCCATCACCGATATGGAGCAGCTGATAGATATTCTGAAGAAGGACGTCGCATTTACCTACGATAAAAGGTGATTCCTGTTTTTTGGGCTTTCATCATCGGGATATTCGAGTATAATGAAAAAGGAAAAAATAGAGGAGAATAAGTGCTATGGTTACAGTATTACAACATCCGCTGATCACTCATAAACTCACTTTGATGCGCATGGAAGAGACAGGTCATAAAGACTTCAGAGAGAACCTCGATGAGATCGCATCTCTGATGGCTTACGAAGTATGCCGCGATCTGCCGATGAGAGATGTCCATATCACGACACCGATGGGTCCCTGCGATACCAAAGAACTTGACACAGAAGTCATCCTTGTTCCGATCCTGAGGGCAGGCATGGGTCTGGTCAATGGCATCATGGATCTGATCCCTACTGCAAAGGTCGGTTTTATCGGTCTTTACAGAGATGAAGAGACTCTGGAACCGGTCGAGTATTTCGCTAAATTCCCCAAGGAGCTGACAGAAGGCATCTGTCTGGTCCTTGACCCGATGCTGGCGACAGGCGGCAGTGCCATCGCGGCGGTCGATATGATCAAAGCCAGAGGCGCTAAGAACATCAAGATGGTCTGTCTGGTCGGTGCACCGGAAGGCGTCAAAGCTTTCAGTGAAGCACACCCAGATGTCGACCTCTATCTGGCTGCACTCGATGATCATCTCAACGAGATCGGCTACATCGTTCCGGGCCTGGGCGATGCCGGCGACAGGATCTACGGGACAAAATAGTCAAACGAAAAGCTGAATCATTCAGCTTTTTTTGTGCTATGTTTTCTTGCCTGCCGACTAGAACCTGAGCTTGGAGATCTGGGAAGAATGGCGCATCAGCGCTTTGGTGAAGGACTTCGGCAGCGATCTCTCGCTCTTGTAATACTTGAAGGTCTCTTTGATGATGAACCATGCGCCAAAGAGGGCCACAAAGAAGGTCCAGCTGTCTTTGGTCCTGGCGATCTGCTCCGTCTTCGTGCTGATCTCTTCCATTTCCTGATTGAGGACTTCAGCGACTTCTTTCATCATGGCGGCCTTTTTCAGTGTCTTGGAAAGGCGTATGAAAAGGGCGATCAAGGCGATGAGAATGCTGATGATCAGGACCCCGTAGATGTATGGCATGAAGCGATTGATGGTGTTCATAAATCTATTATACTTCTTTCTGCAGGCGCTGTTCACCGATCTTGATCGGGGAGATGCCTTTTGTGTATTCCTTGATCGTTTCCACTTTCCTTTCATCATCCAGAGCGAAGATGTAGGTCGTTTCCGTGTCATAGATCTTGTCGA
>JAILBD010000058.1 GCA_024681275.1 Erysipelotrichaceae bacterium | reverse complement strand
TCGGAAGTGATGATGGATCCTCTGTTTGACAGATATGGATCGAAATCACCGGTCGTTCCGACGATGTAGTTCTCGATATCCTGGTTCCTTTCGATGAAGTCTTTCAGATAGCTGACCGTGTCTTCGTAGATCTTCAGCGAGTTGGCAGGATCCGGGTCGCGGTAGGAATAGAAGCCGGCAGTGCGGCCGATCCCGGAGCGGAATCCGCAGCCGTAGGCGCCGCCTTTGACGCGGATGTTGTTCCAGAGATAGTCGTAAGTCAGGATGTTGGATAAAACGAACATCGTGCCAATCTTTTTGATCTTCTCATCCAGGATGGAGGCTTTGGCGGCGAAGGAGACATTGGCCGGTACGGCGATGCCTTCGTTTCTCCTGCCCAAGGGTCTGATCTCGTAAGTATCAGAGATCTGTCCGGATGGAGCGTCTTTGAGGATCGCTTCCGCATTCATGTCGGACTGTTCACCGGATACGGAGAGCGTGTATCTTTCCCTGATAAAGAGCTTTTCAGAGAGTTTCTTCAGGACTTCGATGAAGTGAGGGTTCTTCTCATCCCAATTCTCATCCAGATCTTTCAGATAGCGGTATGCTTCATAGCCCTTGGCGTATTCGGCTGCTGCCGATACGGAAGAGGAGTAGGAAGCGGCCCTCTGCATCGCCAGAGAGTGTCCGGCGTTGATGTAGGTCTGTTCCATGACGAAGAGGTTCTGTTTCAGGATATTGCGGATCGCATCGGCATCCGAATAATCGGTGTGATAGAGGATCTCTTTGATCAGCTCGATGGCTTCCGGATCGTTGCGGTATAGGGATGACCATGAGACCAGGATGAATTTCTTTACGATGCCTTCCTTGTAGGATCTTGATCCGGTCAGGGAGGTCGAGAAGTCGCCCAGGGTCGATCTGATCAGGCGGCTGAGCGTCAGGACATCATACTTTTCCGTCTTCAGGTTTCCCAGGAAGGTCATCATCTGTGATCCGATCGTCAGTTCTTCCTCGTTCATGTCGTCGCAGGAGATGATGAGGGAATCGTAAGTGATGCCGTTGGTCGCGACCGGATGATAGAGGACTTTGGAGCCCTGGCAGGTCTTCACTTCGATCGGATAGTCGGTCGGTGTCTTCTTCAGATCGTCCAGGTGCAGAGCAGGCAGTGTCGCTTTCTGTTCCGGCGTGTCTTCTTCAGACTGCCATGCGGAAAGCTTCCTGTTCATTTCGACGATCGCTTTCTTTTCTTCTTCTGTCCAGGTGGCGGCGATGGCAGCGAGTTTCGCTTTTTCTTTTCCGATCTTTTCCGCACCGAGAGTGGTCGATGGTTTTAGGAAGATCTTTGCGCAGTGTTTTGAGTTCAGGATGAATTCTTCGATCAGATCTTCATAGTAGGAAGAATCCAGTTTTTCTCTGAGGCTGTTGAAGAGATCGCTGTAGCAGATGCTGTCAGCGGGGTCGCCGTCATAGAGCCAGGAGTCCAGTGCCGAGATGGCGAAGACGAGTCCCTTCGGCATGCCGCCGAAGTCCCTTTCCTTGGCTTTGAATTCGCGCTGGTTGAGAGCGGCTTCCAGTTCTTTCCTGTCCAGTCCATCTCTGACTGCGGTCTCAAGGACTTCCCTGATGGCCGCTTCCACTTCCTCTTTCTTTTCCAGATCGGAGTTCTGAACGCCGATCTCGACGTACGGCTGGAAGATGCCGTCCTGCATATCGAAGTAGATGTCTTCGCCCAGTCCCTTGGACAGGATGGCTTTTTTCAGCGGCGATTCGTTGCTGGAACAAAGGACGGATGAGATCAGCGAGAAGGCGATGTTCTTTTCGTAGTCGTCGAACCCGCCGATGACATAGCCAAAGGCGAGATGGCTCTTTCCGGCCGGATCGTCCTGCGGGGAGATCTCGTATTCCCTGGTGACTTCGCTGGTGACCGGAGACTGTTTTGCGATCGTGATCTTTTCGCCTTCGTTTCCGTAATTGGAAAGATATTCATCGTTGATGATGGCGAGGATCTTTTCGATGTCCATATCGCCGTCCAGGAAGATGTAGGAATTGGACGGGTTGTAGTGTTTGCGGTGGGTGGCACAGAACTGTTCGTAGCTGAGGCCGGTGATGTAGTCCGGGTCGCCGCCGGATTCGTTTCCGTAGCAGTTGTCCGGGAACAGGGCGTGCATCATGAGTCTTGATTTGATGCCGTCCGGGGAAGAGAAGGCGCCTTTCATCTCGTTGAATACGACACCCTTATAGATCGGCTCTTCATTGACGTCGTTGAGTTCGTAGTGCCAGCCTTCCTGATAGAAGATGTTCGGGTTCTTCAGGACCAGCGGATAGAATACGGCGTCAAGGTAGACGCGCATCAGGTTGATGAAGTCTTTATCGTTGCGGGAGCTGATCGGATAGACGGTCTTGTCCGGGAAGGTCATGGCATTGAGGAAGGTCTGCAGGGAGCCTTTCAGAAGGTCGACGAAGGGTTCCCTGACCGGATACTTCCTGGAGCCGTTGAGGACGGAGTGTTCCAGGATGTGGAAGACACCGGTGTCGTCGACAGGCGTGGTCTTGAAACCGATCGAGAAGGTCTTGTTTTCGTCATCTCTTTTCAGCCAGATCGTCTTGGCGTCAGTCCCGAGGTGGATCATCTCGTACATATCCGCTTCGATCTCTTCCAGATGGCGGATATTGGTGACTTTAAAGCCGTGAATGATATCGTTGATTTCCATATTTCAATTTCTCCAAACAAATGCATTATATCACGATATGAAGTGAGGATCTCCCTGTATCGGTATGGGACGGATTTCCTATATAATGTATTTATAAGATCTGAAATATCATTCGGGAGACATACTATGAAAAACAAAAAGAACATCTTTCTGCTTTTATGTATATCCTGCATCATCGTCGCTTCTGTTTTCATGGCGCTTGCCGACAGGATACAGAGGGACGGAGGCATGATCGGGATCATCGACGGGCAGATCTCCGATGGGGAAGGCTACCTGACTTACAAAATGTACAAGCCTGTGACTGCCTCTGAAAATGATAAGGCGCCGGCTGTTTTGCTGCTGCACGGTTATCAGAACGACCACGAGACCTGTGCGGCCTATGCGATCGAACTGGCTAGAAGAGGCGCAGTCGTCATGTGTCTGGATGAGTATGGACACGGTTCATCCTCTTTGGGTCTGATCAAGAGGGGCTATGTCGATCATGTGGTCAAGGTCAACTACGGCAATGATTCCGTGGAAGACAAGACGTTCAGGGAGATCTCAGGTTCCAAGAGATACCGGGTCCTGATGAACTTCTCCAATCTGTCTTTCTTCAACGATCATTATTCCAGGGATGATCATGGCAATGCGATCCTGGATTCTTCCTGCGGCGGATCGCTGGCTTATGAGATACTGTCAAAGTTCGATTACGTGGACAGCAGCCGCATGGCTGTCAGCGGCCACTCCATGGGCACCTGGTCGAGCTGGACGGTGGCGGCTGATTTTGCCGGTACGCCGATCGCGCCGAAGGCGGTGGTCTTGCAATGCGGTGAACTGTTCACAGATGATGTCTATGATGCAAAGAAGATCCATTTCAACAATGTCCTGCTGCTGCAGGCAAAGTATGATGAGTTCTCTTATTTCAGAGACTATCAGCGCATGGTGGATGACGATCTGCTGAAGTCGGATCTGCGGACTTCTTTCCTGAATACGACAGCGGATCAGGCGGAGTGGAACAGGACTTACGGTTCTTTTGCGGACGGTTCCGCCAGAAGGATGGAGCTCCTGATGACGAATCATCGTCTGACGACCCATCATCTGGGCGGTCTGGCGGTCGCTCTGGACTGGTTCGATCAGGCCATCGGTCTGCCAAACAAGCTGTCCAATACCGATATCGTCGCCAAGACGAAGGAATATCTGGTCCTGGCTTCGATGTTATGCATACTGGCGGGTCTTTTCCCGCTGATGGCGTATCTGCTGGAGACGCCGCTGTTCAGGGACGTGAAGCAGGTGATGCCGGACATGGATTCCATGGCTTCCAGAAAGGGCTGGCGCAAGGGCGCTTTGATCACGATCCTTCTGTCAGGAGTGTCTTTCCCGTTCATGACGCAGCTTGGACACGCCTTGCTGCCGCTGCCGGAAGGGATCTTCCGCATGACGGTCGGCAACGGATTCCTGGGCTGGTATCTGCTGCTGATCATCGTGATGCTGATAACATCCGCGATCACGAGGTCGAAGAACAAAAAGAAAGGGATAGCAAGCGAGAAGTTCGATCTCGCCATATTCCTGAGATCGCTGGCGCTGGCGATCGTGATGATCGCTTATGTGTACATCGTCAATATGATCTACACGTTGCTGTTCGATCTGGATCTGCGTTTCATCTGGCCGTTCTTCAGACCTTTCACTCTGCAGCGTTTCCTGCAGTTCCTGGTCTATATCCCGTTCTTTGCCCTGTTCTATTATCTGAACAACTCCAAGATCATGCGGGATCTCAGGACACAGTCGGCTTACGAGAAGGGTTTCTTCGGCTTCATTCGGAACTGGTCCGTGAATTTCCTGCTGATGGCGGGAGGCGTCATGATCGTGGTCCTGATCGAGTATATCCCGTTCTTTGCCGGCATCGGTCCGGGTGCGGACCTTCTGTTTGGTTCGACGTTTGGTGGTCCGTTCATGTCGATCCTGATCCTCTTTGTCCCGCAGGTCCTTTTCTTCTCGGTGCTCTGCACCTATGCGTACCGCATGACGGGAAGGGCTTATACGGGGGCCATGCTGGCGGCGATGCTGGCGTGCTGGATCGTGACGGGCGGTTCTTCCTTCCTGTGAGTTTTTGTGAATGGCAGTTAAAGATTGTCTGTAAATGATCGTTAGAAAGAGAGGTATGTATCATGTGGAATCGTTTCAATACCGGTGATTACAGCGGCATGATCGCCGAGACCATCAGGATCAAAGGCTATGGCGGCGACGAGATCTCAGCTTACTGGTCCCGTCCTTTGAAGAAACAGAAGATCGGCAGCATCGTTCTGATCCCGCATATGCCGGGCTGGGATGAGTGGTGTAGAGAGGCTGCAAGAAGGTTCACCGAACATGGTTATGCCGTGGTATGTCCGGATATCTACAGCCGTTTCGGGACCGGCACGCCGGTGGAAGTATCCAAGCGGATGATGAGCGAGGGTGGTGTTCCTGATGAGTGTGTCATGGGCGATACGAAGGCTTCCATGGACTATTTAAGGGATCAGCCGGAATCAAACGGCAAGGTCGGCGTCATCGGCATGTGCTCAGGCGGCAGACATGCTTTCCTGGCGGCTTGCACACTGGAAGGCGTCGATGCGGCCGTGGACTGCTGGGGTGGCGGCGTCATCATGAAGGAGGAAGAGCTCAGTCCTGCCAGACCGGAATCTCCGATCACGAAAGTTGATGGATTGAACTGTCCTTTGCTGGGCATCTTCGGCAACGATGACAGACATCCGGCTCCGGAGGAAGTCGATGAGACCGAGCGTATCCTGAAGGAGAAGAACAAGAATTACGAGTTTTATCGCTACGATGGAGCGGGACATGGCATCTGGTACTACGACAAGCCGATGTACAGGCAGGAACAGGCCATGGATTCTTTCAACAAGACACTGGAATTCTTTGAGAAGCATCTGAAGTAGATGAAAGCTTCCTATCCTTTCACTGTGATGGTCAAGCCGATCGGTTCGGCCTGCAACATGGCTTGCAGATACTGCTACTACCTGGGCAATGAGATCAGCATGAGAAGGCCCATGTCTGAGCAGACAATGGAGGCCATGATCAGGAACTATTTCGAGAGTTCACCCGGACCGGTCGTCTCTTTCATATGGCATGGCGGAGAGCCGACGCTGCGTGGGCTGGATTTCTTTAAGACGGCAGTCGAGCTGGAGAAAAAGTATCTGCCGCAGGGCTATGAGTGCTGGAACAATCTGCAGACCAATGGTCTGGAGCTGAATGAAGAGTGGTGCGCCTTTCTGAGAAAGGAACACTTTGATGTGGGCCTTTCCATCGATGGAAACAGGATGATCCACGACTACTATCGGCGGGACGCCAAAGGTGATGAGACCTATGACAGGATCAGGGATCACATCGCTCTTCTGATGCGTTACGGGATCAGGCCGGATCTGCTTTGCACCGTCAACCGCATGACCTGTGAGAATGCCTGCAGCGTCTATCAGAGTCTGAAGGAGCTCAACACCGGCTGGATGCAATTCATCCCGATCGTCAACATGAATGAAGACGGCAGCCTGAGCGAAGACTCCGTGGATGTTGAAGGATATGGAAGCTTCCTGAAGACCGTTTTCTATCAGTGGCTCTACAATGATCTGGACAAGCTGGGCGTTCAGCTCTTCATGGAGATGCTGCAGGTCTATGCCGGAAGTTCGCAGACACTTTGCTGGCTGCAGAGGGAGTGCGGGGATGTGCCGGTCGTCGAAAGCAACGGCAATGTCTATTCCTGCGACCACTTCGTCCGCGATGAGCATTATCTGGGTAATATCCTGGAGACCTCGCTGACTGAGATCATGGAGGGAAAGAAACAGAGGGATTTCGGAAGAGCCAAGGCCCTTCTTCCTGAGAAGTGCGGGTCCTGTGACTATCTGAAGATCTGCCATGGCGGCTGTCTCAAGGACAGGAACAGGGACGGATGCAACGTCCTTTGCGAAAGCTATCTGGAGGTGTTCAAAGAGGCGGAAGAGCCTTTGAAGAAGGCGGCGATGATGATGAGAGAGAGGATCCCTTTCAAGACGATCATGGAAGAACTGCGCAAGGACAGGGATCTGAAATGGAAGGATGTGTCAGGCAACGCTCCGTGTCCCTGCGGCAGCGGACGGAAATACAAGCACTGCTGCGGCAGATGAGCGTGACCTGAAAGAACAGTCTGTTGAGCAGATAGGTGAAAAGAGGTGTGCTATGAAACGTTTCCTGATATTGCTGATCGCTCTGCTGATCCTGAGCGGCTGCGCTGTAAAGAAGGAAGAAAAGAGGGACTACGAAGGGGAGTATGCGGAGGTCTTCCGTTTACTTCCGGACAGACCGGGGGAAGAAGACGAGATCTTCATCATCGCCAATGACGGGATCCATAATGAGAAGGTCTGGGATGATTTCTATACTGTCGCGAAAGAAAAGGAAGAGGCTGATGTCATCATTGCCCTTTACACGATAGAAGGTGATGTGATCTATGAGATCCTGCGCTGTGATCCGGATGGTTTTAGGCTGTTTACCGACAATTCCCGGGATGCATACGCCAGTACTGCGGTGCCGATGCAGAAAAGAGCGCATCTGTATTATTACGGTTTCACCAGCAATGAAGAGGTCAATGGCGAGATGAAGCCGTTCGACAACCGCTACTGTTTCATCAGCGATATCCTTTATAAGGATCAGGAGAGTTTCGAGAAGGATCTCGGGAGATACTTTGAGGGAGAAGAGATCGACCTCTATACGGTCTGGGCTTATTCGGGATCGTCCAAGTGAGGAAAAGGCAAAGGCTTTGTTTGGCAAGATATCTGTAAAAGGATATCTTTTTATTCATTCAAATTGACAATAAGTGAACGTTCATTTAATATTAAAAATGGAAAGTCAACTATGAGAACGAAGGATTTTGATAAACAGCGAAGGATCAAGGACGCGATGATCTCTCTGATCCTGAAAGAGGGGATCAATGGAGCTTCGGTGGCGAAGATCGCCAAGGAGGCGGGTGTTTCACCGGCGACGATCTATGTCTACTACGAGAATAAAGAGGACATGTTGTCGGAAGTGTTCAATGAGTATGCCCAGAAGTGCTATTCCTATCTGAATACGCGTATCTATCCCCAGATGTCGGGGACGGACCTGATCGAGACGCTCGTGCGCGGGACTTACATGTACGCTCTGGAGAATGAGGAGATCTTCTCTTTTGTGGAGCAGTGCTATTCCTGTCCGACCCTGCAGGAGACGATCTCCCAGGGGGATTGCCGCCGGAACGTCTTTGATCTGATCCATGATTATCAGAGAAGAGGCATCATACGGCACTACTCCGACCCGAATCTTTCTGCCGTTCTCTTTGCACCGGTCAAATTCATGGCGATGAACAAGCAGATCTTTCCTGATCCGGAGAATGAGCTCAATGAGCTTATCGGGATGTTGCAGGATCTGCTTCTGTACTGAGTTTTGACGAATAGAAATGGAGGTCAGTCTATGATCGTAATGTATACTTCACAGGGTTGTTCATCCTGCCGCAAGGCGAAAAAATATCTCAGAGACAACAATCTCAGTTTTATTGAGAAGGATATCACGCGCGATGAGCTCAATGAGGATGAGATCCGTTATCTGCTGAAGAGGACTTCCAATGGTACAGATGATATCATTTCAGCCAGATCCAAGATCATCAGAGAGTCGAATGTCGATCTGGAGGAGATGAACATGTCAGAGCTGGTCGATTTTATCCTTTCGAATCCGACGGTCCTGAAGAGGCCTATCATCCTGGATGATAAGGAGATGCAGGCCGGATATGATGAGGATGAGATCAGCATCTTTAAGAAGAATAATGTGAAGAAACTCAATCTTGCATTATAAGAAGGAGTTGAGGATATGATAGTTATACCTGTATATAATATGCTTCTTTTGCCCGAAGCAAACCTTTATTTTCAGATCAATGAACTGAGAAAGCTATCCAACAGCCGCAGCATCGTCCTGAATGAGAAGGCGATCGTGATCATGGCCAAGGAAAAGATAGATCCGAAGCAGCTGAATGAAGAAAGTTTTTATCCGATCGGTGTCGTGGGCATGATCTCCGACATCCGGAATGGTTTCATCACGGTCTCTTTGCAGTACAGAGTCGATCTGGAGAACGTCTTCATCAATCCGGATCAGACGATCAAATTGAGCATCTCCAGGCGCAACGACATCCAGGACCTGGATGGGGATGAGGCCAGGGAAAAACTGCAGGATCTGATCGCGGAGATGAAGAAGTATGCCTCCGGTTTCGAGTGGGGCAAGTCGGCGGATGCCTATATCGATCAGGTCGATTCTTTGAATATGGCCATCAGCATCATGTCTCCGTGGCTGAAGCTGAGCAATGAGGAGAGATATGAACTGCTGAAGGAGGATTCGCAAGCCAGGAGGGCGCAGCGCATCGAGGAGATCATGTACGAGTTCCTGGAAGTCGGCAGGATCACCAATGAGGCGACTTCCTCTCAGCAGAAGGAATATCAGCAGATGTACCGGGAAGCTGCGATCAAGCGGCAGATGGAACACCTGCAGAAGGAACTGGATGATATGCATCCGGAGAATGTCACGGATGTGCAGAAGTTCGAAAAGAAGATCGCCGAATCGGGAATGAATGAGACGGCGAGAAAAGAGGCGGAAAAGGTCCTGAACCGTCTCAGACAGGAAGGTCAGCAGTCGGTAGAATCCGGTATCCTTTATGATTATCTGGACTTTGTGACTTCCCTTTCCTGGAAGAAAGAGGAACCAAGACACATCGATCTGCAGAAAGCCAGAGATATCCTCGATGAGGACCACTATGGTCTGGACAGGGTCAAGGAAAGGATCATCCAGCAGATCGCCGTGATGAACCTGAAGAAGCAGCAGTCCGGTTCCATCATCCTGTTCACAGGCGCACCGGGTACCGGCAAGACTTCCATCGGCAAGTCCATCGCCAGAGCCCTGGGCAGGGAATATGTCCGTGTCTCACTGGGCGGTGTCCATGACGAGTCGGATATCAGAGGTCACAGAAGGACCTATATCGGCGCGATGCCGGGCAGGATCATGGATGGCATCCAGAAGAGCGGTGTCTCCAATCCGGTCATGGTCCTGGACGAGGTGGACAAGCTTTCCGCTTCCTACAATGGTTCGCCTGCCAGCGCTTTGCTGGAGGTGCTGGATCCGGAGCAGAACAACACTTTCACCGATCACTACATGAATGTACCTTACGATCTTTCCGATGTCCTGTTCATCTGCACGGCCAATACGACCGATACGATCCCTGAGCCGCTGCTGAACCGTATGGAGGTCATTCAGTTCAACGGCTATACGCCGATCGAAAAGAAATATATCGCGATGAAGCATCTGGTCCCGAAGTCCATGGAGGCCATGGGTATCGGCAAGGATCAGATGGTCTTTGAGGATGAGGCGATCGACACGCTGATCAGTGAATACACCAGAGAGGCCGGCGTCAGAGGTCTGAGAAAGCAGATCGATACGCTGTGCAGGATGCTGGCGGTGAAGGTCTCGGAATCTCCTGATGAGAAAGTCATCGTCGACAGGGAGCTCGTCCATGAGAAGATGGCTGCTCATCCTTTGATCCAGTCTCAGATCCTCAAGGATCCCAAACCGGGTGTCGTGACAGGCCTTGCCTGGACGCCGGTCGGGGGAGAGATCCTGTATATCGAGACTCTGCTGACAAAGGGCAAAGGCGAGCTGATCATCACCGGACAGCTCGGTGACGTGATGAAGGAATCGGCGATGATCGCCCTCAGCCTGGTCAAGAAGCGTTTTCCTGAGCAGGCGGAGATCTTCAATGATCATGTCCTTCATATCCACGTCCCATCCGGCGCTGTACCGAAAGACGGTCCTTCAGCCGGTGTGACCCTGACGACAGCTCTGGCTTCGCTGATCACGGGAAGGATCGTCGATCCGGACATTGCGATGACCGGAGAGGTGTCCCTGAGGGGGACGGTCGAGCCGATCGGCGGTCTGAGTGAGAAGCTCATGGCTGCGCAGAGAGCGGGGGTGAAGAGAGTCTTCATCCCGAAAGAAAACATCGTCGATCTCAAGGATGTGGCTCAGGAAGTCAAAGAGAAGATCGAGATCGTTCCTGTTTCGCAGATCGAAGAGATCCTGTCACAGACCGGGATCATGGATCTATAAAATGATCGGACAGCGCTTGCTGTCCGATTTCATATTTTGATATCTTTATGATGATTAAATAAATTGGAATTGATCGGGATACAGTCATGAGAGAGTATGATGCCTACATCTTCGATCTGTATGGGACTTTGGTGGATATCCATACAGATGAATACAGTCCGCCATTCTGGAAAAGAGTCCGGGATCTTTTCAGTTCCTATGGCATCTTCTATGATTATCGGGATCTTAAGAAAGCTTATTTGGACGGGATCAGAAGGATGGAGAAGGAAAAAGCGGAGGCAGGTCATCATGTCGAGATCGACCTTTCCGATGTTTTCGGGATGCTGATGAAAGATAAAGGCTTTGATCCGGATGAGAGGACGGTCGTTGAAGTGATGGAGTCTTTCAGGAAACTGTCTTTGACCCATCTTCGTCTTTACAAGGGGACTGAGGATCTGCTGAGGTCGCTGAAGGAGAGGGGAAAGAAAGTCTTCCTTCTGAGCAATGCCCAAAAGGTCTTCACGGAAAAGGAGCTGATCGATCTGGGGATCCATGACCTGTTCGATGATGTCTTCATCTCTTCCGTGGTCGGATATAAGAAGCCGGATGCAGCCTTTTACAGGGCTTTGCTGAAGAAACATGAGCTCGATCCGAAAGACTGTCTGATGATCGGCAACGATCCGGTCTGTGATGTCAAGGGAGCGCTGGATCTGGGCATCGATGCTTACTATATCGAGAGCGGACTGTCGCCCAAGGGCATCGTTTGTGAAAAGAACAGCTATCACATGAAGGGGATGGATCTGCGCAGATTGAATAAAGAGATCAGAGACAGCATGAAAAATGTATAATTAAGGGAAAGAGGTAGTGCGTATGAAACAATATCTGGATCTTTGCCGTGACGTACTGGAAAACGGCCAGCAGAGGGGAGACAGGACCGGAACTGGTACGATCTCCAAATTCGGTTATCAGATGAGGGTGAATCTGGAAGATGGTTTTCCGCTTCTGACGACCAAGAAAGTCTTCTACAGAGGGATCTTTGAGGAGCTTTTCTGGTTTTTGAAGGGTGAGACGAATATCAGGCCTCTGGCTTTGAAGAATGTCAAGATATGGAATGACTGGCCTTATGCGAAGTATAAGAAGTCAGAAGAATACAAGGGTGAAAGCATGGAAGAATTCATCCAGAAGATCTGTGATGATGAGGCTTTTGCAGATAAGTGGGGCGATCTGGGCCCTGTCTATGGCAAGCAGTGGCGCAACTTCGGCGGCGTCGATCAGATCAGCCAGCTGATCGAGAACCTGAAGAAGGATCCTTATTCAAGAAGGCATCTGGTGGTCGCCTACAATCCGGGCGAAGTGGATCAGATGGCTCTTCCTCCCTGCCATGCGTTTTTCCAGTTCTATGTTTCCGCTGACAAGAAGAAACTGTCCTGCCAGCTCTATCAGCGTTCAGCCGATCTGTTTTTAGGAGTCCCGTTCAATATCGCTTCCTATGCGCTGCTGCTGGCGATGGTGGCTCAGGTCTGTGGCTATGAGCCTTATGAGTTCATCCACACATTTGGCGATGCGCATATCTATCTCGACCATGTCGAGCAGATCAAGGAGCAGCTTTCAAGAGAACCGAGACCGCTTCCTAAACTGTGGCTGAATCCTGAGATCAGGAGTATCTTTGATTTCACGATCGATGATGTGAAGGTCCTGGATTATGATCCATGGCCGGCAATAAAGGGAAAGGTGTCCGTATAATGATCAGTTTTTCGGTGGCTTTCGATCCCAACAAGGGGATCGGTATCAGAGGGGCTCTGCCCTGGCATCTGAAGGATGAACTGAAGATCTTCAAGCAGAACACGATGTTCAAGCATATCCTGATGGGTCAGACGACTTATGAGGGATTGCCCAGGAAGCTCGTTGACAGATATATCACCGTCGTTTCGATCGATCCGGAATATCAGCCGGAAGATGCCGATGTGACGCATGATCTGATCGAGTTCCTTGAGGAACATGCGGATGACGAGACGGAATATATCGTCTGCGGCGGCGCTTCGATCTATCGCCAGGCTTATCCGTATGCCGAGAAGGCTTATATCTCTTTTGTCAAAGATGAATATGAGGTCGATGCGTGGTTCGATGAATTCGATATGGAGGATTGGGAGATCGTGAAGGAAGAGGATCATCCGGACTTCATCTATCGAGAGCTGAAGAGGAAGCCTTGTCCCGTCTGTGAAGGTTAAGACCGCTGAGGCGGTCTTTTTTGCGGGCGTGGCTTGATGGTATAATGAAGGTGCTTAGGAGAGGAAGATGAATAAGTCAAATAATCTGATCGAGAAGATAGCCGCCTTTTTGAAAGGCCGTAACGGGATGGACAATATCGCGAAGGACGCTTATGTCCTGTCTGTCGTTTTACTGATCCTGAATCTGTTTTTCAGGAGTCCTTTTCTGCATTTTCTGGCTCTGGTCTTCGTCGGATACAGCCTGTTCAGATTCCTGTCCAGGAACATCAACAAGAGGGCTTTGGAGAATCGCAATTACATGGTCTATCGCAATCGGGTGATGAATTCTTTCCGTTTCCTGAAGAGGAAATGGGATGATCGCAAGATGTATCGTTATTACGTATGTCCTGAGTGCGGTCAGAAGGTCAGAGTTCCGGCTGGAAAGGGAAAGATCGAGATCACCTGTCCGAAATGCGGCGCGCATTTCACCAAAAGATCGTGATGGGCTTATCAAAGGAAATCGTTCATAAAAGATCGTATAATGATCATGTCAGACAGGAGGACAAATCATGACAGAAGTCAAGGCAGCAAAAAACGGCAACGTGTATGTTCCGTTTGAAGAGAGGAAGGGAAATGAATCCATCGTCTACTTTACGAGGGATATCTCTCCAGCGGGCATCAGGAAAGCTTACGAAAAAGTGAATGCGAACATCTGCGGCAAGGTGGCGATCAAGCTCCATACCGGTGAAAAGAACGGTCCGAATTTTACGCCGGCGTCCTGGGTCAAAGAGGTCATGGAGACCAGCGAGACTCTGAAGGATGCGACGATCATCGAGACCAATACCTATTATGTGGGTGATCGCGATACGACAGAGAAGCATCGGGAGACTCTGAAGGTCAACGGATGGACGTTCTGTCCGGTCGATATCACGGATGCGGATGGCACTGCGGATCTTCCGGTCGAAGGCGGCAAGTGGTTCGATCACATGACGGTCGGTGAGAGCATGCTGAAATACGATTCCCTGTTCACCCTGACCCATTTCAAGGGTCATACGATGGGCGGTTTCGGCGGTTCCAACAAGAATATCGGCATCGGTTGTGCCGATGGAAAGATCGGCAAGAAGATGATCCATGCCAGAGAGGGCGAAGGACAGTGGTCCGTGGCTGAGGAAGAACTGATGGAGAAGATCTCCGAGTCCACCAAGGCGACGATCGATCATTTCGGCAAACATGTCACGTATGTCAATGTCATGCGCAACATGTCGGTCTCCTGTGACTGTGAGGGGGTCGCTGCGGCTCCGGTCGTGACGCCGAACGTCGGCATCCTGGCTTCCACGGATATCTGTGCGATCGATACGGCTTGTGTCGACCTCATCCATGCGATGACGGCAGAGCAGAATCACGATCTCTGGGAGAGGATGCAGACCAGACACGGTTTCCGTCAGCTCTCTTACATGAAGGAACTTGGCATGGGCAATGACCGTTATATCCTGATCGATCTGGATAACGATGAGGTCAGGATCACTCCGAAAGAGGCGGTCAAGGATGTCAAGCCGTTCAAGAGAGTCGAATTCTAGAATATTGAACTGAAAACGGGTATTTCATGAAACGGAATGTCCGTTTTTTCTATATCTCTGTGTGAAAGGAGAACAGAATGAAGAAAGTGCTTGTGATCGGCGGGACGGGAACGATCTCCACGCCCGTGACGATGGCTTTGGCAAATGATCCGGATGTCGAGTTATACATCCTGAACAGGGGCAAGAGAAGAGATCCTTTTCCGGAAAGTGTCAGACGGCTGACGGGAGACATCAGGAATGATCCCGAGGGTGTGAAGAAGCTGCTGGAGGGCAGGGAATTTGATTCTGTCATCGATTTCATCATCATGAATATCGATGAGGCAAAGGCCAGATATCAGCTTTTCCGTGAGAAGACCAGACAGTTCATCTTCATCTCGACGGTCTGTGTCCTGGATCATTCGACTTCCTGCAATGTCGATGAGACGATGGCTTACGGCAACCGCTATTATCAGTATGGACGGGACAAAGAGGCCTGTGAGAAGTTCTTTCTTGAAAAATATGAGGAAGAGGGCTTCCCGGTCACGATCGTCAGGCCGACGCAGACTTATTCGGATGGAAGATATCCCCTGTCTGTGAAGGGAAAAAGTTACTGGTCTGTGGCTTCCAGGATGCTGGCAGGCAAGGAGGTCATCGTTCATGGGGATGGCCAGGGTGTCTGGGCTTGCACCCATGCGGATGACTTTGCAAAACTGTTCACGCCTCTGGTCTGCAATGAAAAGACCATCGGTGAGATCTATCAGATCATGGATCCCGAGCCTTGTACGTGGGATATGATCTATGAGGCTCTGGCTGACGCCTTGGGTGTGGAATACAAGCCGGTCTATATCAGCGAATATCTGCTGGATGCATCAAAGACCTATGATCTCAGATCGACGATGCACGGGGACAAGCATTTTTCCTGCATCTTTGATATCTCAAAGGTGAGAGAGTTTTGTCCTGATGCCGTTTTTGATATCGATATCAGAAAGGGTGCGCAGATCTTTGTCGGATATATGAATGCCCATCCGGAAGAGAAGAAAGAGGATCCCGATTTTGACAGGTGGTGTGATGAGACGATCAGACGCTACAAGGAATTTGCCGGGAAGTTCACAGAGGGCATATAGCTTCGGATCCCTGCATCTGAATAAATGAGAGAGAACGGCGCTGGACGCCGTTTTTTGATGTGGGTAAAAAATGACGCTGTGGTCAATGCCAAATCAAGTATAATTGAGTTATGACCTTTGATGTTTTTAAGGCTGCTCTGGAAGAAAGAGGGATCCGCATCGATGATGTGATGAAGGATCAGCTCGATGCCTATGCGGCCTATCTGAAAGAATACAACGAGAAGATCAATCTGAGCGCCATCACGGAATACGAGGAAGTGCTGGATAAGCATTTTTATGATTCTTTGCTGGCGGCGAAGGGGGATATGAAGGGAAGTCTGGCCGATGTGGGAACAGGAGCCGGTTTTCCCGGGGTGGTGCTGAAGATCGTCTATCCCGATCTGCAGGTCACACTGATCGAGCCTTTGCATAAGAGATGCGTCTTTCTGGCTTCGCTGATCGACAAGCTGTCTCTCAAGGGCATAGAGGTCGTCAATGAGCGGGGTGAAGACTGGTCATTGAAACATCGGGAAGCCTTTGACTATGTGACGGCCAGAGCGGTTTCCAACCTGAATGCGCTGATCGAAGTGTGCGGAGCCATGGTGAAGAAGGACGGGCATTTCATCTGCATGAGGGGAAGAGACGGAAGGAATGAGATCAGAGATGCTGAAAAGGCGATCCGGACGATGGGTTTTGAGGTCGAATGGATCGCGGATGAGCGGATCCTGAATGGCGATCAGCGTGTCATCAGTTATTTCAGAAAAGTGAAGGCAACCCCTATAAAATATCCTAGGAAATATAATATAATTAAGAAGAGTCCATTATGAAAAAAGAGATAGTAAGAATCAAACTGAATAAGATCATCCCGAACAAGAATCAGCCGAGGCTGGATTTTTATGATGATTCGATCAAAGGCCTGGCTGAGTCGATCAAGCAGAACGGTCTGCTGCAGCCGGTCACTGTGCGCAAGAACGGGGATAAGTTCGAACTGATCGCCGGCGAAAGGAGATATCGCGCCTGCCTTCTGAATGGGGCCAACGATATCGAGGCCATCATCATGGAGTCGAGCGATGATGAATCCGCCAATCTGGCTCTGATCGAGAATCTGCAGAGAGAGGATCTGAATGCGATCGAGCAGGCGATGGCGATGCAGAGGATCATGCGTTCCGAGAATCTGACCCAGAATGAGCTGGCTGAGAGGCTGGGATATCGTCAGTCGACGGTCGCCAACAAGCTGCGTCTTCTGAAGCTTCCTGAATACATCAAACAGGCGATCGCGCATGGGACGATCACGGAGCGCCATGCGAGGGCTCTTTTGAATGTGCCGGCGGAGAAACTGGAAGAGGTCTATCTGACCATCACAAACCGCAAATACAATGTCTCCAAGACAGAGGAATATATCAAGGAGCTGACAGAGAAGCATCATTCCAAAGGCGTTTCCAACAACGTGAAGATCGGCATCAACACGATCAGGGAGGCCTTTGATCTGTGCCGCCGTTCAGGCATCGATGCGGATCTGCAGGTCACGGAGTACGATGACAGTGTCAAGCTCGTCATCAAGATGAAGAAGTAGGAGGACGGATATGGCAAAGACGATCGCGATCGCAAATCAGAAGGGCGGTGTCGGCAAGACAACGACCAGTATCAATCTGGCTGCCGGCCTGGCTTACGTGAATAAAAAGGTCCTCTTGGTGGACTTCGATCCGCAGGGCAATGCGACACAGGGTGTCGGTCATAGAGTCGGGCTCAGAGATCTGACGGCCTATGATGCGATCCTGAATGACGTGAACATCAGGGACTGTCTGAAGAAGATGCAGAAGCCTCCGCTCGATCTTTTGCCGGCCAACATCAATCTGGCCGGAGCGGATCTGGAGCTGGCAAAGATCGAAGAGAACAGGGAACAGCTGCTGAAGAACGCCCTGGCTTCGATCAAGGACGAATACGACTACATCATCATCGACTGTCCGCCTTCACTGGGCCTTCTGAATACGAATGCCCTGACGGCTGCCGATTCAGTGCTGATCCCGGTGCAGAGCGAGTACTATGCTCTGGAAGGTATCACGCAGCTTCTGCAGACGATCCGTCTGGTGCAGAAGCTCTTCAATCCGAATCTGAAGATCGAAGGCGTCCTGCTGACGATGTATGATGCCAGGACCAATCTTTCTGCGGAAGTCGGGCAGGAGATCCGCAAACACTTCAAGGAGAAGGCTTACAAGACCTATATCCCGCGCAATATCAAGCTTTCAGAAGCGCCGAGCATGGGTCTTTCGATCTATGACTATGCCATCACTTCCGAAGGCGCCAAGGCTTATGTCGCCTTGACGAGGGAAGTGCTGACAGCCGGTTCGGAGGTCAGGGATGGCGACTAGGAAGAAACTGGGCAAGGGCCTGGATGCGATCTTCGGGGAGGATATCGATTCCTTCCTGGATGATATCGAAAAGAGCGCTCAGAACAATGCGAAGGGCACGGATGAGTTGTCGATCTCATCGATCCGTCCGAATCCCTATCAGCCGCGCAAGGAATTCGATGAGAACGGTCTGAAGGAACTGGCGGAATCAATCAAGGAGAACGGCGTCTTCCAGCCGATCCTGGTCAGGAAGTCGCTGAGCGGTTATGAACTGGTCGCCGGCGAGAGGAGGCTCAGAGCTTCCAAAATGGCGGGCAAGACGAGCATCCCTGCCATCATCGTCGACTTTGATGACAAGCAGATGATGGAGATCTCGCTGTTGGAGAACATTCAGCGTAAGGATCTCACGCCGATCGAGGAGGCCAGCGCCTATCAGCAGCTGATCAAGAAACTGGGTTATACGCAGGATCAGCTGGCAAAGCGTCTGGGCAAATCCCGCACCAATGTGGCGAACATGCTGAGGCTGCTGACTTTGCCGGACGAGATCAAGGAGAAGGTCAACCAGGGCATCCTCTCTTACGGTCAGGCCAGGACGCTGCTGGGAGCGCAGAACGAGGAGAAGATGATCGCTCTGGCGGAAAGGACGATCAGAGACGGTCTTTCGGTCAGGGAACTGGAGAAGCTCATCTCAGGAAACGAGAATAAGAAGGGGCCTAAGGTGTCCGCAGAGAAGGAGAAGGATCCTTTCACTCAGGATGTCGAGGACCGTCTGCGTAAAAAATTCGGAACAAGAGTTGAGATCGGAAACAAAAACATCAGTATCAGGTATACTGATATTGAGGATCTCAACAGGATATTAGAAATAATGGGTGTCATTGAGGACTAGAAAAGGAGTTAAATATGGCAGAAAATGAAGAAAAGATCGTGCTGACTTTAGGGGAAGAGGCAGTTGCGGAGGAAACAGTAAGCGAAGAACAGATCGAAGAAGAAAAGGAACATGCGACTGTTCCGGTCTCTGATGTGGTCGGTTATGCAAAGCTGGATGATTCCAGCCTGACTGAAGAAGAGAAGAAGATGGTCGAAGAGTTCTCCAAGCAGATCGATATCATGGAGACCAATACCGTCTTACAGTATGGCGCGACAGCGCAGTCGAAGGTCGCCGATTTCTCGGATACGGCTTTAAAGAACGTCAGGACAAAGGATATCGATACAGTCGGCGATACCTTGCTGGATCTGGTTTCGGAACTGAGGAATTTTGATGTCGATGAGAAGAACGACGGTTTCTTTGCAAAACTGTTCAAGAAGACTTCCAATTCGATCAATGATGTCAAAGCGAAATATGACAGCGCCAATGCCAACGTCGACAAGATCGTCAAGATCCTGGAGAACCATCAGATCACACTGATGAAGGACATCTCCCTGCTGGATCAGCTCTATGAGAAGAACCTGGTCAACTTCAAGGAACTGACGATGTACATCCTGGCCGGTTACAAGCGTCTGGAAGAGATCAAGAAGACTGATCTGCCGGCTGCTTTGAAGAAGGCGGAGGAATCCGGACTTCCTGAGGATGCACAGGCTGCCAACGACCTGTCTGAAGCGATCACCCGTTTTGAGAAGAAACTGCATGACCTGGAACTGACGAGGATGGTCTCCATCCAGATGGCTCCGCAGATCCGCCTGGTCCAGAACAACGATACGCTGATGACAGAGAAGATCCAGTCGACTCTGGTCAACACGATCCCGCTCTGGAAGTCACAGATGCTGATCGCATTGGGCATCGCTCATTCGAAAGAGGCTGTCAAGGCTCAGAACGAAGTATCTGAGATGACCAACAAGATGCTGAAGGAAAATGCCGAGGCACTCAAGATGGCTACGATCGAAACAGCCAAGGAATCTGAAAGAGGCATCGTCGATATCGAGACGCTCACGGAGACCAACAAGAAGCTCATCGAAACGCTGGAAGAAGTCAAGCGCATCCAGACCGAAGGCAGAGAGAAGAGACTGGCCGCTCAGACCGAACTGCGCCGCATCGAAACGCAGCTTCAGCATGAGCTGACAGATGTCATCAACAAATAAGAAAAGATCTTAAGAAAAAGGCACGGAGAGATCCGTGTCTTTTGTTTGTTCAGAACATGCCAATCGTGGCAATGCTGTGGGAATCGGAAGTATCGATCGTCTTTCCGCCGTGGGCATAGAGATAATCGAGCATCTCTTTGGAGGGATAGGGGGCTGAGCGCAGCCCTTTATTGACGGCGCCGTGATTGATCTCGAAGTACTTTGCCTGCGGGATCAGTTTCAGCATCGCTTTTCTCCAGGCGTGGCGGTAGCGGTCGTTGGACTCGTCAAAGAAGGCGTTCCCTTCGTTGTATTTGCTGACGAGATCGAAATGGCCGACGATATCGCAATGTGTCTTTTCATAGAGGTCGCAAAGGGTCTCATAGTAGAGTTCACAGAAGGCGTAGGGGTCTGCATCAAAGCAGGCTTCGATGTTGTTTCTGAATGAATCTGCACTCAGATCGACGGAAAGATGTCTGTCGCCCACTTTGACATAATGCAGGGAGCCGATGATGTAATCGAGGCCTTGGGGGATCGATTCCGAGAAATAGTCGAATTCGATGCCTTTCAGGCTCCTGATACGATCCATGTACTTCTCTTTAGGGCAGTCGAGAGTCTTCACATATTCCTCATATCTTTGATCCAAGAGGCAATAGCCCGGGTCGAAGGACAAGCAGGAATGGTCGGATATGCCGATGGTGTCAAGACATTTTCAAATGGAAGCCAGGAACATCGCTTCA
>JAILBD010000054.1 GCA_024681275.1 Erysipelotrichaceae bacterium | reverse complement strand
CAGCCATCTTTCCTGATTCACCGAACACATCATTGACACCGATCGGGATCAAAGGCGTGACGATGTCCGTTCTTGCCTTGACCTCCGCAATGGCGGAGTACAGGCCTCCGATGATGGAATGTTCTTCCAGGGCATAGGCCTTCCTGTGCTCTCTTAAAAGCTTCAGGATGTTTTCTTCATCCAAAGGCTTGATGGAGGAGACATTGACGACCGTCGCATCCAGCTCTTCAGCAGCCTTTAAGGCTTCCTGGACCATCAGGCCCATGGCGAAGAGCACGACATCCCCGTTCCCTTTTCTCAGGACATCGACCTTGTCAAAATCGAATACCGTATTTTCGTTATAGACATCCTCGACCTTGCCTCTGCCCAGTCTGACGTAACATGGACCGTCCGTTGCCGCGACATAGTCGATCAAAGCCTTGGTCTGATACTGGTCGCAAGGCACATAGACTCTCATGTTCGGGATGGCTCTCATGATCGCCACATCCTCGATCGCCTGATGGGATGCCCCATCCTCGCCGACGGAAAGGCCCGCATGGGTCGCGCAGACCTTGACATTGAGTTTCGGATAGGCGATGGAGTTGCGGATGATCTCAAAAGCCCTTCCTGATGCGAATATGGCAAATGAGGATGCGAATACCGTCTTGCCTGAAGCGGCCAGACCGGCAGCCATGCCCATCATGTTGCATTCGGCGATGCCGGCATTGAAGTGTCTCTCCGGACAGGCCTTCTTGGCCTCTATGGTCTTGGTCGACTTGGTCAGGTCGGCATCCAGCACGACGATATCCTTGTTTTCTGTGATCAGCTCAGCCAATCTCTGCCCATAGGCGTTCCTGGTCTCCTGTGCCATAATTATCTGACCTCCTTCAAGTCTTCCATTGCGATCTTATAGTCTTCTTCCTTAGGAGCTGCGCCATGCCATGCATAGTTGTTCTCCATGTAAGAGACGCCCTTGCCCTTGACAGTGTGGGCGATGATGACGGTAGGCACACCCTTGGTCTTCCTGGCACGATCGAATGCCTCAGCGAGCGAATCGTAGTCATTGCCATCGCACTCCACGACCTCCGCACCGAAAGCCTTCGCCTTGTCCGCCAAAGGCAGAGGTCCTATGACATCCTGCACATTGCCATCGATCTGCAGACCGTTCTGGTCAAAGATGATGCACAGATCATCCAGCTTGTAGTGGCAGGCCGCCATCAGAGCTTCCCAGACGATGCCTTCCTCTGATTCGCCGTCTCCGCACAAAACATAGACCCTGTTGCCGTTATCGTCCAGTTTGTTGGCGATCGCCATACCCACAGCGCAGGAAATGCCCTGGCCCAAGGAGCCCGTGGACATATCGACGCCATCCACATAGGTCATATTCGGATGACCCTGCAGCTTGGAGTCGATCTGACGAAAACTCATCAGGTCCTCATCCATAAGACCCGCTTCATAAAGCGTCGCATACAAGCCCGGTGAACAGTGTCCCTTGGAAAGGACGAACCTGTCCCTGTCGATGGAAGAAACGTTGTCTTTATTGACATTCATCTCCACGAAATAGAGATAAGTCATGATATCTGCTGCACCTAAAGATCCGCCCGGATGGCCGGATTGGGCATTGTAAACCATCTTCACGATATTCCTTCGAATATTCAGTGCATGGTCCTTCAATTGATTGATGTCCATAGTAAGAAATCCTCCATTCTTATTATATGTTAAAAAGTCAACAAATACATCACCCCTGCTGCTGATCGAAGGCCCATTCCGCTTCTCCCATCGAAGATCTATGAACCGCTCTCCTTGAACCATATCCCCTTGTAAAGACAGTGGCAGCGGTTGTCACTGGTCACGATGTAAGGGACCAGCTTGTCCTCCAGCATCTTCACCCTGAAAGACTGCTTCCCGGACTCATCGGTATAGATGATCTGCCCGACATGCAGATCATTCAGTTTTTCTGCTTTTTTCATCATTCACGTCCTCCTGATCTCATGATATAGGGATCGGAAAAAACATCTGTGTAAAAAAGCGGACAGTTGCAGCCTCTCCCACTCGTCCGGAGGCATATCCTGGATGAAGAAAGACTTCAAAGAAGACAGGAAGATACCCACATTTCACATCTGCAGTCTTCAGCTTTAATAACAGCAAGACGATTTCTGATAGGATAATAATAGACAAGGAGGACCTCTCATGGATCTCAAACACGCCGACCTCGTGATCAAAGACGTCAATGTCTTCAACTCTTATTTCAAAAAGTTCATGCATGCGGACGTCTACATCAAAGACGGCAAGTTCCTCTACATCGACCAGAGGTCTCAGAACGAAGTCACCGCAGAAAAAGAAATCGACGGCAAAGGCCGCTACATGATCCCGGGCCTCATCGACATCCACATGCACATCGAAAGCTCCATGGTCACGCCCGAAGCCTTCTGCCGCTACACGGCCAGAAACGGACTGACCACGATCGTATCGGAACCGCACGAGATCGCCAACGTCTGCGGCAAACAAGGTGTCGAAGCGATGATCCGATCGGGGAAGAAGAGCCCCTATGACTGCTTCTACGCCATCCCCAGCAACGTCCCGATCATGTCCCGGGATTTCGAGACCAGCGGCGGCACCATCAGTTGCCGTGACATGCTGGAACTGAAAGAAGAGGAAAACGTCATCTGTCTGGGCGAGGTCATGAACTTCCGGGAGATCATCAAAGATAACACATCCGAAGTCGCTAAATTCATCGACATCATCCACGAACAAGAGCCCAATTATCCTCTGGAAGGACACTGTCCCGCCCTGACCGATTCGGACCTCGCAGCCTTCCTCTACCTGGGCATCCAGAGCGATCACTGCGTACACGACCTGGAAGAACTGAAACAGCGTTTCGAAAACGGCATGTTCATCCAGCTGCAGGACGCCATGCTGAACAGGGAAGTGATCGATTATGTCTGCAGGAATGGACTCTACGAATACTTCAGCTTCGTCACCGACGACACCCTGCCGGACGTCCTTCGAAACAAGGGACATCTGGATGCGATCCTGCGCAAAGCCATATCTCTGGGCATGAGAGCCGAGGATGCGATCTACTGCGCGACCTATACGCCGGCAAGAAGGATGAACCTCTCTGACAGAGGCGTCATCGCGCCGGGAAAGGTCGCTGACTTCCTGCTTCTCGATGAAGTCGACACGATCCGTATCCGCAGCACCTATAAAAAAGGAAGATGCATCTACGACATCGAAAGGAGCGGACCCGACCACGACAGCTACAGTCTGGAAGGCCGCTTTGAAGAGACGATGCGCTGCAGAAAGCTGACCGAGGAAGACCTGAAGATCCATGTCCCGGGCAAAGACCGCGATGTCAATGTGCGCACGATGAAGATCGATCCATCGAACAACCGCACGGAAGAAGTCTTCATAACGATGCCGGTCAGAAACAATGAGCTCCTCTGGAAAGAAAGCGGCGCTCAGCTGCTGCTGGTCATAGAAAGACATGGCAGAGACGGCCATATCGCCATAGGCTTCAGCTGCGGCAGCGGCATCAAAAAAGGCGCCTGCGCCTCCTCCTATTCCCACGACTCCCACGATCTGACCGTCATGGGAAACAACGAAGCGGACATGATCCTGGCTGCCAACACGATCATCGATATGCAAGGCGGCATCACGGCTGTCCTTGACGGCAGGATCACAGGAAAGATCGCCCTGCCGATCGCCGGCCTCCTCTCCCGGAATTCCGTGGAAGACACGGCCGATGCCTTCGAAACGGTCCGGAAGGCTTTCCTTGAACAGGGCTACGAGCACGTCAACAACATCATGAACTTCACGCTCCTGTCCTTGACCTGCACGCCGGTCCTGAAGCTGACGGACAGAGCTTATCTCAACACAGTCACCTTTGAAAAGCCGGCCCTCTATGAAGAAATGGAATGAAGCCCGCAAGGGCTTTTTCATTGGCCTTCTTGTCCGAAAAGAAAACAGACTTCGTCTGTCTTCCGATCTTCTATGATCCTCTCAATACCAGATCTGCGGATACTTGTGGAAAGGCCTGTAATCCAGGACATCCTCAAACTCGATCTTGTAGACCGGTACCATCTCATCGATGTCCTTTTCGAGACCCGTCAGTCTGATGCGATGATCCTCCCCGTATTCGAAGCTGACCTCTTCACCGCTGGAAAGCTTGCTGACGCGGACAGGCTTTGTGAAGACGCCTGAGAAGTACATCTCCCCATCCTTCGGCGTGATCCAGTTCCACAGATAGACGCTGCGCAGATCCTTGCCGTAGGTGATACCCGAAATGCCGTTTCCGCCTCTGAACCAGGAACCTGACAGGAGGTTCGGATGCAGCTGCCCATAGAAGGCTTCCCCGTTGGCTGAGAGCCACTCGCCGACCCTGCTCAGAGGTTCGATCGCATCCTGCGGGATGGAACCATCAGCCTTGGGACCGATATTGAGCAGCAGATTGCCGCCGTTGGAAGCGCAGGTGTTCAGCATGCGCAATATCCTCTCCGCGCTGTAGGCGTAAGGAAGGGCCTGCCTCTCATCCAGATAGCCCCAGGCGATATCATTGAACGTCATGCAGGCTTCCCAGTCCCTGTCCATGACCCTGATCTTTCCCTCCGGCGTGCCGAAGTCCTCAGGCAGACGGGACCGGTCGTTGATGATGATGTGCGGCTGCAGCGCCCGCAGACGCTGGTTCCTGCCCAGTGAATCCCAGGCCTCCCAGGACTCCATCGGCTGGGCGACATCGTACCAGAGGATGTCGATCTTGCCATAATTGCTCAGCAGTTCCGTATTCAGAGCCTCCAGATAAGCCAGGAAACGCCTTCTGGCCTCATCGTCATATTCGCAGGCCTCCCCATCGGGATGATGCCAGTCCATCAGGGAAGAATAGAAACCGATCTTCAGTCCCTCCTCCCGGCAGGCCTCGACGAACTCCTTCACGATATCCCTGTGACAGCCGTAATTGACACTGTTGAAGGGATTGACCTTGGAATCCCATAGTGAGAAACCTTCATGGTGCCTGGTCGTCAGGACCATGTACTTCATGCCCGCCTTCTTTGCCAGCTTCGCCCATTTGCGGCAGCAGCCCTCTTCCGGCTGAAAGAGATCCGCATACTTCTCATATTCCTCTTTATCGATCCCCTCCATCGACATCACCCATTCGTGCCTGCCGATGGCCGAATAGAGACCGAAATGCACGAACATCCCGAAACGCGCCTGCCGCCACCACTTCATGCGTTCATCCCTGCTTTCAGCGATCATCTTTTCGTATTCAGCTTTCTTCAATATCTTCATCACTCATCTCCCGCTTTCTTCAATCCTATTTTACTTCAGGAAAGCAGCTGCTCTACAATAGACTTGAAATGAAGAAGGAACGATTCGATAAAGAAAACCTCACTGCCCTCATCCTCTCAATGACCGCGATCGCTGTCATGTCGGCCGTCGAACGCTTTCTTATGCCACCCTACTTCCTCAAAAGCATCATCAAGGTCACCGTCTTCACGATGGCTATCCTCATACACGGCCTTCTGTTCAAAAAAAGCTACAGCCAGGTCACGGGCATGCGTTTCAAAGCGCCATCCCGGAAGCTCTTCCTCTTCATGATCCTGGTCTACCTCTTCATCATCCTCGCCTTCCTGATCGCCCGCGATCAGATCGACCTCGACACGATCGAAGAAAGGCTCCTGGAGAAAGAAGGGCTCAACAGGAACAACTTCCTCTTCATCTTCTCCTACATCATCCTGTGCAATTCCTATCTGGAAGAAAGCTTCTTCAGAGGCTACCTCTCCCGCCATCTCAGCAGTGACACCGGGATCGCCAGGATCTGCAGCGCCATCCTCTTTGCCCTCTACCATGTCTCCATCATGAGCGGCTGGTTCCCGCCCATCCTTTTCATCCTGCTGATCGCAGGCCTGAGCATCTCCGCATTGATCCTGCAGTACATCGCCGACAGGGAAGAAACGATCGCCGCCAGCTGGCTCGTCCACGCTTTCGCCAACCTCGCCATCAACACAATCGGCACCATCATGATCCTCACATGACAAAAGGCCACCTAGATGGCCTTTACTTTGAAAGATATAGGTTTGCCAAATCCCTTTCCCCTTTGATCAAGAGCCCTGATCCTGAACTCCAGGATCTTTCCCTTGCTTGTCTCAGGGATCGGAAAGACATTGTACGCCTCATAGACGGACAGTCCGATCGAAGCTCCCTCATCGATGCGATCCATCAGCAGTTTCCTTTCTTCATGGAAACACTTCTGACCGTCATCGATCTCATAGGAGAGGATAGAGATCTGATCCTTATAGACATAGATGTTCTCTTTTGTCAGGACCACATCGGCAGGATCGAGCTGTCTTGGTCTGACGATCAGACTCACAGCGATCCTTTCCCCGGCATTGACGATCATCTCCTCTTCATCGAAGAAGGACCGTATCCGGTTTCTTTCCGAGAGATCATAGACGTTTTCCTTCGTCTTTTCGTTGACGACATCGACGCGGCACAGGCACAGGACATCGTCATCCGCAAAAGGAACGATGTTCCCCTTGCGATCACCGACCGCATATTCGCCGATATCATAGTGATAAGCCCTGAACCATTCGCCATCATCCACCCTCCGCTTGCTTTGCAGGTAGGCAAGCTCCGTCTCGTAGGACGTGGAATGGGGATCGCAGAGATAGACGAACATGTTCACTCTGGCTTGCGCATAGACGGCGATATCGTTGGAACGGTAGTAAGGCAAAAGACCCATGTGGTAGTACCACTTGCCCAGATAGGGATCCAGATAGCCCGGCAGCGGATCATTGATGATCGTGAAACCGTTTTTGCCGCACCATTCCTCCATCCTCTTCCGATGCTGCTTCGGATTGAAACGGACGATGGCAGCCTCCTTGCGGATCCCGATGCGGATCTGTTTTTTCTCTTCAGCCAAAGGGAGATCTTCCCTGTCGCAAAGCCGCACCCTCAGCGTATAGAGACCCTCCGGCAGCGTCTCATAAGGCTCGCCATCCTCATCGCGAAGATCAAGACCGCTCTCCAGTACCCTTCCGTGTCTCACATCCGTTCCGGAAACGATCAGGGACTTGAATGCGGAATCGCTGTAGGAACACTTGATCGTCGCATCATGAACAGACGCCAGCGGATCGCACAGATCTTTGACCAGCAGCTCCGGGAAACCGAAGGCTTTGAGCTTCTCCTTCTTCGGATCGAGCTCTTCTTCATAGGAAACGAGATCCGGATGATTCAGCCAAAGCCGGTCGTCATTCTTCCTGGATGCGCAGGTCCTTCTGAGGACCGTCCCATTCTCATCCAGAAGCTCCACATGCAGGATCATGTCACTTTCGATATCGCCCTCCAGCCTTCCCTGCACCGCAAGATCCCGCCGATATTCGATCAGCGGGGATATGCCCGAAGGGATATCGATATGGATCCTGTATCCCCTATTCATTTCCTTTCAGCACAGAATCATCGATCATGAAATCGAAGTAGGTGTTCGGATACGGTTCATTTTTCAGCGTGTAGTGCCACCACTCCTCGGCATATTCATTGAAACCGTATTTCTTCATCGTCTCATTCAGAAGCCTGCGGTTGGCCTTCTGAACATCATTCAGATCCTCATAATCGGTATGCGAGATCTCAGAAAAGAGATCGAAAGTGCCGCCCATATCCACATCCTTGCCCGTGCTCATGTCAAAGAGCGTCAGGTCGAGGGTCGAACCCCTGCTGTGGGAGGAACGGTCGGCGATATAGTTCTGTTCAAAGAGGACAGACTTGTCCAGATCCGGATAGAAGTAAGGCTTCATGCGGACATCCTTGATATCCTCCGCCCAGCGGATGAAGTGTTCGACCGCCCTCTGCGGACGATAGGCATCATAGATCTTGAGCCTGTAGCCCTTGGAAACGAACTCATCAGAAGCCTTTTTCAGCGCCTGCGCCGCCTCCTTGCTCAAAAAAGCCAGAGGCTTCTGGTAGCCATCGATCCGATCGCCCACGAAATTGTAGGTCGTCGCATAACGGATCTCCAGGATCAGATCCGGAATATAGCTGTTCAGTGAGACGAAACCCGAAGCGTCATCCGTATAGACGCCGTCTTCGCTCAACGTTCCCTCGTGTATCACTTCCTTGCCTTCCTCCCTGTCAGATACCCTGTAGCTGACATCATTGTCCATCTCCTCATCATCGAAAACGCAACTCCTGTCATGCAGGAAAGAACCCGCAGGCAGGACGACACCGCTGGCAGCGCCTTTGGCGATATTGTACTGGACGCTGGACTCAGCGCCATTCTCTTCACGTATGACCGTGCAGCTGCGGAACTCCTTTTTCTCATCGAAGAAAGATCGGATCTGTTGCTCCATCGCATTTTCAGGCTTCTTTCCATAGACGATCTCCGTCTCACTGAGTTCCTCTTTTGAACCATCCTCATAGTTCAGGACCTCGTTCTGTATCGAAGTGATGAGGAAAGTCTTATCCACCATCAGATCCATATCGGCGGACGCGATACGCTTATCCTTTTTGAAATAATCGTTGATCCTGTCATCGATGATCCGCGCCTTGACGATGTAGAAGACATCGGTCCGCTCCACTTCCTTGAGATCCATCAGGGCAAAATAGGAAGCCATCTTCTCCCAGATATCCGCTTCATCCTTCAGATCGATCAGCTGCGAAAACTTCCCATCCTCCAGGGAATAGAGGAAGTCCTTCTCCCTGATCTCTGTCCTGTACAGGAGATCTTTTTCATCGTAATAGGAAGTCACACTGCTGACACCGTCATCATAGACGCTGTAAGTCTTTTCGGCCCGGTCGTCTTTGATGTAGATGCTTTTTTCCGCAGCCTTCATCTTCTCCGCCGTATTCGCCTCTTTGATCAGCTGCAGGATCTCCTCGTTGCTGATGGGCTTCCTGACACCGCAGCCGCTCAGAAAGATGAGGAAGAGGCAGCTCAACACTATCCATTTTTTCATCGTGTACGCTCCATTACCAATATTATAAGCTGAAAAAACATCCTGATTCAGGATGCCTTCAGAACATATGGATCAGCCAGGTGATCACCAGACCGACTGCCATGCAGCAGAAATGCGAAGTCCCGTCGACTCCGGGGATCGAAGAGATCAGGACCAGCGAGATGATCGGCCTGAGCAGATGCTCGAAACCGCCGAAACCGTAATAACGCAGTATGACGAAGAAGTAGGCTCCCAGCAGGCCCGATATGGCACCTGAAGCGCCAAGGGAAGAAGAATAGTCATCGTGGTTGGCATGACGGATGTACAGAGACAGCAGCTTGCCGCCTATCATCGAAGCGAAATAGATCACCGCCATCCAGAAGTGTCCGAAGTAAAGTTCGACAAAAGACCCCACATTATACAGGGAGATCATGTTCATCAGCAGATGGATCGGATCCTCATGGGCAAAAGCACTGGTCAGGATCCTATGATACTGACCGCGGTTGAAGACGATGTGATAAGACATCGTCAGAGCTTCCGCATAGAGCTTTCCGCTCCGGATCATCAGAAAGACCGCAACATTGATCACGATCAGACAGATCGTCACATAATAATACAACATACCTCTATTATAATCAGGAAGCCGTTTTTTTCCTAACTCCTGAGATTGTAAACGCTTCCCATCGAATGTAAGGGCTTACCAGGACCTCAGATTTGAAAAAGCCCTTTTTTTCATTATAATTAGTAGTTGTGCTTATGCAGAATATCGAAATGAACAGAGAAGACGGTATCCTGAGTGATACGCAGATCCTGCAGAAACCCGCAGAGCGCAAGGCTCTGAGCTATATATTGGCTGTGAACATCCTGATGCTGACGATCGTGGCGACCGCGTTTTTCTCGCTGCCTAAGATCATCGAAGCATACTCCATAGCGCAGAACAACCGGACGGATTTCGCGATGGACAAGGCGGAATGGCTCATGAACAGCTACCGCGACAACATCCTTTCCGTGTTTGAAGAAGACCATTCACTCGATTCGATCGAAGCCCACTTCGGGATCTTCCCGGAACCTTCCTATCCGGAAGGCGTGGAATTCTACGAATACAGCGGTTGGTACTCACCAGGCGCCTATCCGGCAGCCAGGGCATGGCGTCACGCCTACAACCTCTACTATGCCGGCAAGATCCACGGCGCGACCGCCGGATACTGGTGCACCTTCTTTGCCCAGATGTGGTTCTACGACATGTTCGGATTCAATTCCTCCGGCAATCAGGCGACGGGTTCCGGTGCGAGCTTCGCATCGACGGTCTACAGGACAGCGGTCTACTACAACGAAGAAGGGGAACTCTGCCACTACTTCGAGTATGACGACAAACCGATGACCATGGGCATCGTGTCGATCTACTCATCAACCAATCCGGACGGACACGTCCTCTGTGTCGATGAAGTCGATTACTTCAACAACACGATCACAGTCTCCGAAGGCAACGTCAGCGGCTATGGCGACGTCAGGATCAGACAGACGATGTCACTGGATACCTTCTACTATCTCAATCCGGGCTACAAGGTCTATGTCAACCCGACCCCGGAACTGATCAACATGATCAACGGAAAC
>JAILBD010000101.1 GCA_024681275.1 Erysipelotrichaceae bacterium | reverse complement strand
TGAGGAAGACCGGGATGAGGATCGCTACGATTCGATCGAAGAGGGCATTTATTCCTATGCGAAGTATGTCGTTTCTTCCCGGCTTGCCGATCACTTCCGCGGTGACTACAGAGGGACTTTCTTCGGCAACAAAGTGAGTGGTATCAATTGCAGCATTTCCGCTGACCCGTATTACGGAGAGAAGATCGCGGCTCTGGCGTATCGGATGGATGAGACACTGGGCTTGAAAGACAAGGATGCCTACGCACTTGCCATCATCAAAGACAAGGACAGGCTCACGTTCTACTATGATCAGGAAATGAACAGGAGGAGGTTCGTCCTGGATGACATCGAAGAGCTTTCCCTCATCGTCCTGGAAGAGGATGAGGGATCCTATAAAGTCAGACTGGATCATTCCTATCATGACGAGTATTTCTATGATCCTGAGCTCTCCTGTGCCTATATCGCCAAAGAGAATGTGGCGTTGCTGATAAACGAAGATCAGATCGGTGAAGAGAAACTGCATGACAGGCATTATGATCTGAATGGCGGAGACTATCATGGTCTCCATGAGATCGATGCGTTCTCCCGGAATGACGAGACCTTGAAGATCAGGCCAAAGAAAGATGCTTGCGAATTCATGGGTTTCGATGAAGAGGGCAAGGCGTCCTATATCGGCATCTCTTCGATCGAACTGGGTGGAAGGATGAATGAGACTTTCGAGGCCGGAGGAGATCTTGATCTAGGCACTTCCTATCTCAAGGTCAGATATGAAGACGGGTCGGAAAGACAAATTCCTTTGAATACCGATATGATCCTTTCTTATGACAGAAACAGCGAGGAGAAGCAGGACCTGGTCATCGGATATAACGGACTTGAGATCAGAAAGCCTATCCTTTTTTCTGAAGGACTCAGTCAGAGCCGGGTAAGATTTGAAAATGCGATCAGGGATGGGGATCATCAAGTGATCAAAGAGGATCTCTCTTTGTTTCATTATCCTTTCACTTTCTCACAGATCAGAAACATCGATTACGAGCTGATGAACATCGACAAGAGGAATTATGTCATCGAAGACAGGACGCAGCGTTTCGATCTTTCGATCTCCGGTCTAGACCTCTCTTTGCCGGATCGGCGGTCTTTGAGTTTCATTCCCGATACCTATTACGTCATCGTTGATGAGATCTCTGAAGAAGATGCCGCGAGGATCCATGATCTGGCGAAGGGCTACGGTTTTGAAAAAGCCGATGGGCTTGATATCAGCTTCCGTTTCAATTACCAGAGCAGTGAGCTGCTGGGTCCGGCCATTGTGCAGATTGGCGTTCAGGATAAGCGGAACGACCTGATTTATTCGGTCTATCATCTGAATGCGGACGGCGACATCGTCAAATGCCGAACGACACAGTCGGATTCATACATTCAGTTCATGATCAGGGAATCCGGCCCTTATCTGGTCCTGACATTGCCAAGTGTCAATGTCTATGAGATCAAAGATGCCATCGAGGATCTCTCTTATGAGAACATGGGTGTCGATAATCACAGGACCAATTTTGAACTGATGGCCATCCTGGTCATGTCTTTGATGGGACTGATCGGGATCACGCTGTACTATATCGTCTATAACGAAAGGAAGAGATTGTGGAGAGACTTCAGAAGATCATTGCAGGAAGCGGCTATTGTTCCAGAAGAAAAGCCGAGGAACTGATCCTGCAGGGAAAGGTCAAAGTCAACGGACAGTTTGTCACGCAGCTGGGTTTCAAAGCGGATGAGAAGGACGAGATCGAGATAGATGGAGTGGTTTTGGCAAGGGAAGAAAAGGTCGTCATCCTTCTGAACAAGCCCAAAAATGTCATCTCTTCTGCCAGCGATGACAGGGGGAGAAAGACGGTCGTCGATCTTGTGGATTCCCCATACCGGCTTTATCCGATGGGCAGACTGGATTATGATTCCTCCGGTCTCATCCTTTTGAGCAACGACGGTGAGCTGATGCAGAAACTGATCCATCCGTCCTTCGAAGTGGAAAAGACCTATCTGGCTGACATAGACGGAATGATAACGGGTGAGGAGATCGTCAGACTCGAAAAGGGCGTGAAAGTGGAAGACTATGTCACAGCACCGGCGAAGATCAGACTGCTGAAGTCCGATGACAGGCACAAGAC
>JAILBD010000020.1 GCA_024681275.1 Erysipelotrichaceae bacterium | reverse complement strand
ATCCCGCGTGACAGGACGGCCAATGACGAAGTCTTCCACAACAATGAGGAAGTGCTCAAGACGATCTCTGAGCTCTGGGTCAAGGTCAAGAACACGAAATAAATGCGTTTAGTCGTACAGAGGGTCTCAAAAGCGGACTGTGTCGTGGAAGGTTCTGCGACCGGTCGTATCGATCAGGGTTTTATGGTCCTGGTCGGTTTCGGGCTGGCCGACGATGAAAAGATCGTCGAGAAGATGGCTTTGAAGATGTCCAAACTGAGGATCTTCGAAGATGAGGACGGCAAGATCAACCGCAGCATCTATGATGCCGGGGGCAAGGTCCTGTCGATCTCCCAGTTCACACTCTATGCCGATTGTGCCAAGGGCAATCGTCCGAGTTTTACGGATGCTTTGGGCGGAGAGAGGGCGAAGGAGCTCTATCTCCACTTCAACGACTGTCTCAGGGATCTCGGTCTGGAGGTCGAAGAAGGGATCTTCGGAGCGGATATGAAGGTGTCCCTGACCAACGACGGTCCGGTGACGATCCTTCTGGATAGCGAGGTATTATGGTAGAAAATTACGGGCTCTATGACATCGTTCAGATGAAAAAGGATCATCCGTGCAGAAAGTCGCACTACTGGAAGATCGTACGCATGGGTGTCGATATCAAGATCAAGTGCGAAGGCTGCGGTGCCATCGTCATGATGGAGAGACCGGACTTCGAGCGCAAATGCAAGAAGATCATTCAGAAGGCTGAAACAGATGATCAAGGCTCTGATCTTTGATTTTGACGGGACTCTGTCCAATCGTCTGGCCAACGCCTATGACATCTATTATGATTCCCTGAAGCCTTATTTTTCCGATCTTGATGAGATGGAATATGAGGCGATGCTGCAGGATCTGATGTATTATGACTGCAACGGCTCCATCAGCATGTCTGTCAGGATGGTCGCTTTCGAATCAAAGTACGGGGACCATCTGCCGAAGGACTTCATCCGTGATTACAGCTGTTTCTATACCAGCCACATGTACGAGTATACAAAACTGCAGGATGAGGCGATCGGGGTGCTGGAGAGGCTGAGAGGCCAGTATAAACTGGGACTTCTGTCCAATGGCGATCCTTTCTCCCAGCATCACAAGATCGATCATACGGGTGTCGGAGCATATTTTGATGAGGTCATGGTCTCCGGCGATCTGGGTGTCCACAAGCCGGACAAGGAGATCTTCGTGATGATGGCCGAAAGGCTGGGCGTCAGATGTGATGAATGTCTGATGATCGGCGATGTCTTCTCTTCCGATATCCTGGGGGCATACAGGGCGGGCATGGTCCCGGTCTGGGTGTGCAAGGACAGCGACAAGAAGGCAAAGAACTACAAGGGGTATCGCATCAGTGATCTCAGAGAACTCTATGGGATACTCGAAAATGAAAGATGAACGGCGCAAGCCGTTTTTCTTTTTCTCTCTTATCGGCTAAAATGGTAGAAGAAAAGAGGTATCCTTATGAACATTGCGATCACAGCGGCCGTTCTGGTCATTTCCCTGGTCATCAATTTCTGGACGAGACAGGATGAAAAGAACAAGTATGATGATTATGAGAAGTACGATGTCGATCCGGCCTGGGTCATCAAACATGGAGCTCTTGTCGTGCTGATGATCCTTATGACGGTCTATTTCCTTTTCTTCGATCCGGGTGACAAGACTCTGAATACGCTGATCTGTGTGATCTTCGCTTTCCTGATCGCGACGATGTTCGCGGATATCTTCTTTGATTCCAACCGCTACATCTTCGTCAAGGGCAACAAGCTGGTGATCTCGGGTCAGATGTTGGATCGCAAACAGATCAAGGGTTATCACCTGGGCGGACTCTTCAAGGGAAACGAGATCGTTACGTTCAATTCCGATAAGATCAAGTGCTACAAGAGTCAGCTGCGGATGATGGGGGAGCTGTCAGAGAAGTATCATTTCCAGTGGAAACACATATAGACATGATGAAGCCCTGAAGGGGGCTTTTCATTTTGTACCGAAAGTCATTGACAGGAGATATTCATTTATTCTATATTGTTTATGTACCTAAATATTAGGCACCTAAGTAATAAGGAGGTAGTCAATGAGAAGATTTAGAATGGAACATGGACCTGAAGGCGAGATGATGGGCCGCGAAGATATGAGAAGGTGTCACAGACACATTGGAGGCCCCTGCCGGAGGGATCTTGAATCTGTTTTGGATCCCAACGATCTGGATGGTCTGTTCATGGCTTGTGCCAGAAGGATGAGACATGAAAGACACAGACGTTTCGGTTCCACCCAGGACCGCATCGTCCGCATCCTGAATGAGAACGGCGGAACGATGGGACAGAAAGCCCTGCAGCTCCTGCTGGGTGTGCAGCCGGGTTCGATCTCGGAGATCCTGTCCAAGATGGAGGAGAAGGGTCTGATCATCCGTGACAAAGATGATGATGACCGCAGAGCTTCCCTGATCAGACTGAACACGGAGGTGAAGGACGAAGAGAAGGCGGTTTCTTTGTTCGATGTCCTCTCTGATGAGGAAAAGGAAAGTCTCAAGGCGATCTTGAACAAGATCCTGACTGAAAACAGAAAAGAAGAAGAGTGATGCGCAGGTGACTGCGCATTATGTTATCATTTGGGCATGAACATACTGGTTTGCAATGATGACGGCATCGATTTTGAAGGCCTGCAGGTCCTGGCGAAGACTCTGAGTTCGATCGGAAACGTCTATATCGCCGCTCCGGATTCAGAGAGAAGTTCCAATTCCCATCATCTGACGATCAAGGGGAGAGTGAGGTTCGAGGAGCGCCATTATCCTTATGCGAAGAAAGCGTATGCCTTGTGGGGCACGCCGGCGGATTGCGTCCACATGGGGATGTATTTCCTTTTTGATGAGAAGATCGATCTGGTCGTTTCAGGTATCAACAAAGGTGCCAATGTTTCAACGGATATCATCTATTCGGGAACGATCGGTGCGGCAAGGGAGGCCTTTCTTTACCATGTCCCGTCGATCGCTGTCAGCATCGATTCATTCAAGGCGGAAGATTATTCGGTCGCGGCGGGATATGCCAGGGAGGTCGCATTGAGATATATGGAAGATGAGAACAGATGTGACTACTTCCTGAATCTGAACGTGCCTTATCTGAAGAAGGAAGAGATCAAGGGGATCAGGATCTGTGACCGTATCTGCCGCGTGGTCTATCACGATGTCTATTCCTATGAGCGGAAAGATGAGAAGGATTTTATCCTGATCGGAAACGGGAATTTCACGTATGAGGGCGGTGAGGATGACCTGAGAGTGGATGTCACGGCACTGGCGAACGGCTACGTTTCCCTGTCTGCTTTGGGCAACGATCACATCGATGCGGATCATAATGAAAGTGTTGAGAGGATCATCGAAAAATGCCGATAAAATGGGCATTTTTTCATAAAAAAGCCTTGAAAAAAGGATACAAATAGGGTAAAATAATTCAGCATCGATATACCATAGACAGTAACGGGGCTATCCCTTAATCATGTTACCGAGGTTGATCAGAAGATGATTTTTGACCTGTGTCTATGTGATACAGGTTTTATTTTATGAGTATATGGGTGTTAGAAAGAGGAAATATGAATCAAGCTGTATTAAGTAACAAGCAGGCATTAGTCACTGAGATCTCTGACAAGATGAAGAATTCCCAGTCTACTGTTGTCTGTGAGTACCGCGGTCTTAGCGTGGCCGAAGTTACAGAGCTGAGAAGAAGCTTGAGAGCCGAAGGCGTCGATTTCAAAGTCTACAAGAACACGATGGTCGAGAGAGCATGTGACGAGTGTGGATTTGGAGATCTGAAAGACACTTTAGCAGGCCCGAATGCGTTCGCTTTCTCAGAGGATGCAACTGCACCGGCAAGAGTTCTTGCTAAGTTCGCGAAGAAACACAAAGCTCTGGTACTTAAGAAGGGTATCGTTGAAGGCAAAGTCGTCGATGAAGCTACGATCAAAGAGTTATCCGCTCTGCCTAACCGTGACGGTATGCTGTCTATGTTACTGAGCTGTCTGCAGTCACCTGTAAGCTCATTCGCAAGAGTCGTCAAGGCTGTTGCCGATGCTAAGGAGGCTGGTACACCTGCACCGGCAGCGGATGCTGCACCGGTGGAAGAGGCTGCCCCTGCAGCCGAAGCAGCACCTGCTGAAGCTGCTGCGTAATTTGTAAAGAACAATTAGAAGAAAAAGGAGAAAAAATTTACAATGGCAAAATTATCACATGATGATATCCTGGCTTTCTTAGAAGAAGCTAGCATTCTTGAACTCAATGATTTAGTAAAGGCTATCGAAGAGAAGTTCGGCGTCACTGCTGCTGCTCCGGTCGCTGTTGCAGCTGCTCCGGTCGACGAAGCACCTCAGGGTCCTACTTCTGTTTCTGTCATCTTAACTCACTTTGGTGATGCAAAGACTGGCGTTATCAAGGTCGTCAAGGCTATCACCGGTTTAGGTCTGGTCGAAGCTAAGGGTCTCGTTGACAAGTGCCCAAGCCCGATCAAAGAGAACATCAGCCCGGAAGAAGCTGAAGAGATCAAGAAGCAGTTGGTTGAAGCAGGAGCTACCGTCGAGATCAAATAATTAGATGAGCCATTATTATACGGATAATAGGGATCTGCCTTCCGAGAGGAAGCAGTTCACGTATTATTTCGATAATGAGGTTTTCCGTTTCACTACCGATATCGGCGTTTTTTCCAAGGATAATGTCGATTACGGCAGTTATATCTTGATAAGGAGTATTTACAGGAAGGATCTCGGTGAGAGCCTGCTCGATCTCGGTTCGGGTTACGGTCCGATCGGGATCGTGCTCAAGCGTTTTCATCCTTCTGTGGAGGTGGAGATGGCTGAGGTCAATCCGCGGGCTGTCGATCTGGCGATCCTGAACTGTAATGAAAACAAGACAGATATTAAAGTTCATCTGTGCGATGATATCACGGCTTTGGACCATAGGTTCGATACGATCGTGCTGAATCCGCCTATCAGGGCGGGGAAGGCCGTGATCTACGATCTTTATGAGAAGTCGAAGGCCATGCTGAATGAGTCGGGTCATCTGTTTATCGTGATCAGAAAGGCTCAGGGAGCGAAGTCATCCATAGCCAAACTTGAAACACTTTTCTCACAGGTAGAGGTGATCGAAAGAGACAGCGGTTACTGTGTCATCGATTCCTGTAACTGTTAGAAACATATAATTATTTGAAAGGACGGCGCAAATGAAACAAACTTATAAAATTGTGGATTCGGGTAAACATTCAAGCCGCCGTGACTACTCCAAGGTCAGCGGTAACCTTGAGCTGCCCAATCTTGTAGAGGTACAGACTGATTCTTTCAAATGGTTCACCAAAGAAGGGATCAAAGAAGTATTCGATGATATCTATCCGATCCAGAACTATAGCGGAAATATCCGCTTGAAATTATTGAATTTTGAATTCGGCGAGCCGAAATTCTCGGTTGCCGAGACAAAATATCGTGAGGAAGATTATCGTGCGCCATTAAAAGCCAACATGGAGTTGGAGATCATTGATGAAGATACAGGTGAGGTCATCACCAGAAAAGAAGAAGTCTTTTTAGGCGACTTCCCGATGATGACTCCGACCGGGACTTTCATCATCAACGGTGCTGAAAGAGTCATCGTTTCCCAGATCGTCAGATCTCCGGGTGCGTATTTCGATACACAGATGGATGACAAGACGGGAAGGGATGCTTTCAGCGGAGAACTGATTCCGTCACGTGGTACTTGGCTGGAATTTCTGACTGATGATAAGAAGAACGCTTTAGGCCGCATCATGAACATGTCGGTCGACAGGAAGCGTAAGATCTTATCGACTATCTTGCTTAAATGTATCGGCTTCTCGCTGAATCTTGAAAGAGGTGAGGATGGTTTCGATCTGGAGAAGGTCAAGACTTTCCTGAAGGCGATGGGCTTGGAAGTATATGAGGACCTGATCAACCAGAATGATGATCGTGAGTTCCTCAATATCTATGAAGCGATCTATACATCTTTCCTGGGTGCTTATGAAGAGATAAGCAATACCCTGCAGGCGGATAAGACAAAGACGATGGATGCTGCGTTGCTGGAAATGCACAAGAACCAGAAGCAGGATGAAGTCCCGACCGTCGAGGGTGCGGCCAACCTGATGAATGCGAAATTCTTCGATCAGAAGAAGTACGATCTCACAGCTGCCGGCCGTTACAAACTCAGAAAGAAACTGAATGTCATCGATCGTATCGAGCATCATATACTGGCTGAAGACCTGTACAAGGCTGATGGCACAGTCCTTTATGCTGCCGGTACGAAGATCGAGAAGGCAGAGCGCAACGTCCTCAGGGAAGAGCTCGTCAAGGGTTCTCATGTCGAGGCGTTCCCGTTCAGACACATCTTCTCGCATCCGAGCATCGTGGAAGTCTCCACGGATGACAAGCTGGCTTTGAATGGCCGTGTATTGGCAAACGACGTCGATCTGAAGGATCGCACCTATTTCATGGGAACGGTCCTGACGCTGAAAGATGTCGAGGATATCGCAAAAGAGATCTCCACAGTGAGGATCTATAGCGGTATCGTTGCCAAGGAAGTCGGACTCACTTCCAAAAACTTCAATGCCGTCATGGATTATGGCCAGAGGATGTTCGTCCTGGGCCGTCTGACAGACAAAGAAGGAAAAGATGTCGAGGTCGATGGCGAACAGGCCATGCCTTACTATCTGCCGGATCATGACAGCTACATGCTGATGTCCGACAAGGAGGATGCGATCAAGGCCCGTGTCGATGAGGGTGAAAAGATCTCCGCATGGCTGGTGGGCACTGCCTGCCAGGTGGTCAACATCCTTGACCCGAATGACGATGCGCACAAGATCAGACTCATCGGTATCGATCCGCTCAATGACAAGAAGTGCATCACGATGTCTGATATGCTGGCGTTCTATAACTACATGTTCACGCTGCTCGATGGTGTCGGTTCTACCGATGATATCGATATGCTGGGCAACCGTAGGATCAGGACTGTCGGTGAACTCATTCAGAATCAGTTCCGTATCGGTCTTTCCCGTATGGAGAAGGCCGTCAAGGAAAAGATGTCGATCACAGAAGTTGAAAATGCGACACCTAAGACACTGACCAACAATCGTCCGCTGTCAGGCGCGATCAGGGAGTTCTTCTCTTCTTCGCAGCTGTCCCAGTTCATGGACCAGCAGAATCCGTTGGCCGAGCTGACGAACAAGCGTCGTATCTCAGCTTTGGGTCCGGGCGGTCTGACCAGAGAGAGGGCCGGTTTTGAGGTTCGTGACGTTCACAACTCTCACTACGGCCGTATCTGTCCGATCGAGACTCCGGAAGGTCAGAACATCGGTCTGATCTCTTATCTGACGACATATGCCAAGATCAACCAGTACGGTTTCATTCAGACTCCGTATCGCAAGGTCGATGAAAAGGGCAATGTTTCAGAGGATTATATCTACTTATCTGCCGATGATGAGAATGATTTCATCATCGCACAGGCTAATGAGGTCGTCGGCGGCAAGCTCGTCAATGACCAGGTCGTTGCCCGTAAGGCAGGTGAGACCGTATTGGTTGACAAGAGTTCTGTTGAACTGGCTGACGTCTCGCCGAAGCAGATCGTTTCTGTCGCTGCTGCTTGTATCCCGTTCCTTGAGAACGATGATGCTTCCCGTGCCCTGATGGGTGCGAACATGCAGAGGCAGGCTGTTCCGCTTCTGAGGCCGCATGCCCCATATGTCGGCACAGGTATCGAACCGAAGATCGCCCGCGACTCAGGTACGGGTCTGGTCTCCAAGGATGCCGGTGTGGTCACTTATGTGGATGCCAATTCGATCATCATCACTTCTGATGACGGTACGGAACACGAATACAAACTGGAGAAGTTTGCGCGTTCCAATGCCGGGACTTGCATCAATCATCGTCCGATCGTGGAAGATGGTGATACTGTCAAGGTCGGTGATATCATCGCCGATGGTCCTTCCATGGACGACGGCGAGCTGGCTTTAGGCCAGAACGTTACCATCGCGTTCATGACATGGCATGGCTACAACTATGAGGATGCCATCATCATGTCTGAGAGGATGGTCAAAGATGACGTCTATACTTCGATCCATATCGATGAATATTCGATCGAAAAGAGAAAGACGAAACTCGGTGAAGAAGAGATCACCAGAGATATCCCTAACGTTCAGGAAGGCGCATGCCGCAACCTGGATTCCAGAGGTATCGTCATGGTCGGTGCCGAGGTCAAGGAGGGTGACATCCTTGTAGGTAAGGTCACTCCGAAGGGCCAGTCGGATGCTTCGCCGGAAGAAAAACTGTTATTGGCGATCTTCGGTGAGAAATCACACGAAGTGAGAGATAATTCACTGCGCGTTCCGCATGGCGGTGCCGGTATCGTTCAGTCCATCAGAGTCTTCAAGAGATCTGAAGGTTATGAACTGGGTCCGGGCGTCACGGAAGTCATCAAGGTCTATGTCGTACAGAAGAGAAAGATCTCTGAAGGCGATAAGATGGCCGGAAGACACGGCAACAAGGGTGTCATTTCCAAGATCCTTCCGATCGAGGATATGCCTTTCATGCCGGACGGAACTCCTGTGGATATCATGTTGAATCCGTTTGGTGTGCCTTCCCGTATGAACATCGGTCAGGTCCTGGAGATCCATTTAGGTATGGCTGCCAAGACTCTGAGCGAGAAGCTGGGAGAGCCGGTGAAGTTCGCGACACCGGTCTTCGATGGCATCACCAATGAAGAACTGACAGCGATCATGGAAGAAGCCGGCACGTCTATGGACGGCAAGCTGGTGCTCCGTGATGGCAAGACAGGTGAGCCTTACGATGAAAGGATCGCCGTCGGTGTTATGTATATGATCAAGCTGGCACACATGGTCGACGACAAGCTCCATGCCCGTGCGACCGGTCCTTATTCCCTCGTCACGCAGCAGCCTTTGGGCGGTAAAGCGCAGAACGGTGGTCAGAGGTTCGGTGAAATGGAAGTCTGGGCTTTGGAAGCCTATGGTGCAGCGCATACTCTGGAAGAGATCCTGACTGTCAAGTCTGATGATATCAACGGTCGTACCAAGACCTATGATGCCATCATCAAGGGCAAGAGGATCCCTGAACCGGGTATTCCGGAATCTTTCAATGTCCTGAAGAATGAGTTGCAGGCTTTGGCTCTGGATGTCAGGATGCTGGACAGTGAAGGTAACGAAGTCAGTATTTCAAGAAGCGACGAGGATGATCGTGAGGTCGAAAAGGCTTCTGATGCAGCCGTCGTGGAGGATACTGAAGGTCTCAACGTCAGAGATACGATCGATGAGGAAGAGGCTCCGGAGGCGATCATGGGTCTGGATGAGGAGGAGATATAAGACATGGCAAAAAATAAATTTGAAGCTATTAAAGTCGGTTTAGCCTCTCCTGAAAGGATCCTGGAGTGGTCTCATGGCGAGGTCACCAAACCCGAGACGATCAACTACCGTTCCCAGAAGCCGGAAAGAGACGGATTGTTCTGTGAAAGGATATTCGGTCCGACGAAGGATTGGGAGTGTTACTGCGGCAAGTACAAGAAAGTGCGTTACAAAGGTGTCGTATGTGACAGATGCGGTGTCGAGATCACCAAGTCAAGTGTGCGTAGAGAGCGCATGGGTCACATCGCCCTGGCAGCTCCGGTGGCTCATATCTGGTATCTGAAGGGCATCCCTTCCAGAATGGGTCTCGTACTCAACGTTTCGCCAAAGATCCTGGAGGAAGTCGTGTACTTCGTCACTTGGATCGTAACGGATCCGGGCAATACGGATCTGGAATACAAGCAGCCTCTTTCAGAGCTGGAAGTGAGAAATTACGAAGCTCTGTACGGAAGAGACGCTTTCAAAGCTCAGACGGGTGCTGAAGCGATCAAGACTTTACTGGAACAGGTCGATGTCCTCAAGGAAAAGAAAGACATCGTCAAGGAACTTGAAAAGGCTCAGGGCGACAAGCGCAAGAAGCTGATCAAGCGTCTGGAGACGATCAACGCTTTCGTCGATTCCGAGAACAAGCCTGAATGGATGGTCCTGACCGTTCTGCCGGTCATCCCGCCTGATCTCAGGCCGATGTTGCAGCTGGATGGCGGCAGATTTGCCACATCCGATCTGAATGACCTTTACAGAAGGGTCATCACCCGTAACAATCGTCTGAAAAAACTGCTGGAGATCGGTACACCTAGTATCATCGTCCAGAACGAAAAACGTATGCTGCAGGAAGCGGTTGATGCGCTGATCGATAACGGCAGGAGAGGAAATCCGGTCAAGGGTTCCGCCAACCGTCCTCTGAAATCCCTGTCTCACTCTTTAAAGGGCAAGCAGGGCCGTTTCAGACAGAACTTATTAGGTAAGCGTGTCGACTTCTCAGGCCGTTCCGTTATCGCGGTCGGTCCTGATCTCAAGATGTATCAGTGCGGTATCCCGCGTGAGATGGCTATCCAGCTCTACAAGCCGTTCGTGATCAACGAACTGGTCAATCAGAAGATCGCGCAGTCTTCCAAGTTCGCGGAAAAGATGATCGAGAGATTCGATCCGGCTATCTGGGATGTCCTGGAAGAGCTGATGGATAATCATCCGGTCTTCCTGAACCGTGCTCCGACTCTGCACAG
>JAILBD010000273.1 GCA_024681275.1 Erysipelotrichaceae bacterium | reverse complement strand
ACTGAAACGTCTTGAAGGGGAGATCGCCAGATCCAACGGCATGCTGAGCAATGAAAGATTCCTTTCCAAGGCACCGGCAGCCAAAGTCGAAGAAGAGAAGACCAAACTGGAGAATTACCGCAATTCCTATAACACACTTCTGGAAAAGAGAAAGGAGTTTGAATAATGGGTCATAAGAAGACGATCGCTCTATTGGGTGCTACGACAGGCCTTTCATACCTGGCATATCGCATCATCGGGGATGAAATGATCAACAGGATCTTCACAAGAAAAGAATATCTTGAGGAAACTGAAGAGAAGTATTTAGACTGGATATCAGCTTCGAATGCATCTCAGATCAAAGTGAAGTCTTTTGACGGACTGAAACTGAATGCCTATGATGTGCACAATCATGATGATGACAGATATATGATCATGGTCCATGGCAGTTCTTCCAACAAATCAGCTCTTTATCCGAGAGCTTACGAATTTGATAAGATGGGTTATAATTTGCTTCTGATCGATCAGAGAGCTGCCGGAGACTCGGAAGGGGAATACTGCACATATGGCGTCAAAGAAGCGCAGGATCTGCAGATATGGATCTCTTATCTGACAAAAAAATATCCAGATGTCAGGATCTGTTTATACGGTCTTTCGCTTGGTGCAGTCACTGTGATGATGTCGGCCGCATATGAGTTGCCTGAGAATGTCAGATGCATTGTTGAAGAAAGCGGCTTCTCTTCCCTGGAAGAAGAACTTGCATATGTGATCAAAAAGGATTACAAGATCTATTTCACATATCCGGTGTTGAAAATGCTTGAAGAGAAGATCGGTTCGAGATTCGGCATGCGCTATTCCGATGCCTCCGCCAAGATCTGTCTGGAAAATAACGAAGTCCCGATCCTCTTTATCCACGGTGAAAAGGATGAAATCGTTCCATTCGATATGGCCAAGATCCTTTACAATCACAATAAAGGCATCAAGAAATTCTATCCGATCGCTGAAGCAGGCCATTGTCAGGCTGATCTGGATATGAATTACTATACGAATGTGGATGCATTCATTTCTTCCTGTCTGTGATCATATTGAAAAATAGAGATCAAGTCACTATAATATTTTTTAGGAACCTTGAACAAGACATGACCTTTTGATCCTGTGTGCAGAGAGGATGCGTTTGGTGAAAGCATCTGACAGGGTGATCTGTGTTACTACTTGGGAGTTTCTCCGTAATGGGAAGACGTTTACTCGCGTTAAGAGTCTGAGTAAGAAATGAAGGTGGTACCTCGCTTTAGCGACCTTTGGTAGCACCTTTTTATTTGAAAAGGAGTATGTTTATGATCAACATCAAAGAAGACGAGAAATTGAATGTTCTGAATCACTCTTGTGCACACCTTCTGGCACAGGCTGTTTCACATCTCTATCCGCATGCGAAATTCTGGGTCGGGCCTGTCATCGATGACGGTTTCTATTATGATATCGACCTGGGAGATGATGTCATCAAAGATGAAGACATTCCGGCGCTTGAGAAAGAAATGAAAAAGATCGCCAAAGACGGTAAGCGGATCGTGAGAAGGGAACTGACACGTGAAGAAGCTCTTGAGATGTTCAAGGATGATGAATATAAGATCGATCTGATCAACAATATGGATGATTCCACTGTGATCAGCTGCTATTCACAGGGAGACTTTACTGATCTCTGTCGCGGTCCGCATGTTGAGTCCGTTAAGGAGATCAAGTATTTCAAACTTTTGAAATACTCCGGCGCATACTGGAAAAACGACGCCAAAAACAAGATGCTGCAAAGGATCTACGGCGTCGCATTCTATTCACAGGAAGATCTGGATGCCTGCCTGCAGGAGATCGAGGAAGCGAAACAGAGAGATCACCGCAAGATCGGCAAGGAACAGGAACTGTTCATGAGTCATGTCCTGGTCGGTTCCGGTATGCCGATGTGGCTGCCGAATGGTGCGATCATACGTAAACAGCTTGAAAACTATATTTATGAAAAGGAACAGAAGCTCGGTTACGAACATGTCTATACGCCTTGTGTCGGCACTGTAGATCTGTACAAGACTTCAGGTCACTGGGATCACTATAAAGACAATATGTTCCCGATGATGAAAGTGGATAATGAAGAGTTTGTCCTGAGACCGATGAACTGCCCACACCACATGCTGATATACAAGAATAAGCTGCATTCCTACCGTGATCTTCCGGTCAGGATCGGTGAATTCGCGACCGATTTCCGTTACGAAGCGAGCGGTGCTGTCAAAGGCCTGGAAAGAGTCAGATGCATGTGTCAGAACGATGCGCATCTCTTTGTTACACCGGAACAGATCGCTGATGAATTCAAGAAGGTCGTCACTCTGATCCTCGATGTCTATCATGATTTCGGCATCAAAAACTACAAATTCAGACTTTCACTCAGAGATCCTGAGGATAAGGAAAAATACTTTGATGACGATGAAATGTGGAATGAAGCGGAGGCAAAACTGCGCGAAGTGCTGGATTCTTTGGATGTCAAATACTTTGAAGCTGTTGGTGAAGCGGCGTTCTATGGTCCGAAACTGGATGTGGAAGTCAAACCTGCGATCGGTCCGGAGATCACACTTTCTACCTGCCAGCTGGACTTCCTGCTTCCAAGAAGGTTCGAGCTGACTTATGTGGATAAAGATGGTGAAAAGAAGACACCTGTCGTTCTGCACAGAGCGATATTTGGTACCTTCGATCGTTTCACAGCTTATCTGATCGAGGAGACGAAAGGTGCTTTCCCGGTATGGCTCTCACCAAAACAGGCTGTTGTCATTCCGGTCCACTTTGAAAAACAGGCTGATTATGCCTATAAGGTATGCAACGCTCTGAAAGAACTTGGTGTCAGAGTACATGTGGATGGCAGGAACGAGAAACTAGGCTACAAGATCAGAGAAGCCCAGATGAATAAGATCCCTTATCAGATCGTCGTCGGTGACAATGAAGTTGAAAATAACGCTGTCAACATCCGCCGTTATGGTGTTGAGGGCTCTGAATCAATGAGTTTGGATGAATTCGCATCCCGCATCAGCAAACAGATCAAAGAAAGAGCATAGTAAAAATGAGACGTATCATGATGATACGTCTCATTTTTTTATAATGTTTTGATCTTTTCGTATAGCTGATCAAGGGTGAGTTCTTCCGCTTTTTCAGCTTTGCGTTCTTTGAATTCGATGATCCCTTCGGATGCTTTCTTGCCGACCGTGATGCGATAAGG
>JAILBD010000262.1 GCA_024681275.1 Erysipelotrichaceae bacterium | reverse complement strand
TTATGACAGCGGATTATGAGCTGGCAGAATCCCTTTCGTTTTCGTTTACAAAAATGAATCCTGATAGACAAGGACATGCGTATAGCGAGATATGGATTCCTGTAGTGAAAAAAGAACGATAAGAAACGGACAATCCTATGAAAAAAGAAATATTATTTCAGTTTGATATCGCATGGCAGTTGTTTGAATATCATTGCCATAACCTAAGCAAAGAAGAAGCAATTTTTAATAAAGATCCTTTATCGAGTTTTTTTATATTTAATATCGGATAACTCTTTATATCTTTTTAAGGTTTCACTGTTTTTGGTCGTCAATTTGGTCGTCAATCAGTCGTCGATTTCTTGCTTTTTTCTAATAAAAAAGGACGAGCTGTCCATGTTTCGTCCTAATTGAATATGATGATCTTTTTCTATTTCATCACTTTGATTGTATCGCCAATGAAAGATGAATGAAAGCAATACAAAAATGATCCCGCAGGATCATTTGTTAATGAGTTCTATGATGGTTTGAGAGAGGTCCCTCACTGTTTCTGCGGAAGAGAGGATCGTCTCCGCATGGATCAGCAGCAAGCCGATATCAAGGTCTTCGGAAGCATCCAGCTGCAGTGCCTCCGTATGCGCTTTTGTCGCTTCCATGAAGACTTCGTTGCCTTCTTTCAGGGAAGCTTCATAGTCTTCGCCTTCTTTGGCAAGTTCGATGGCTTCCAAAAATGAACTCTTCGCACTGCCGGCAGCCGAGATGATCCGGAAACAGAGTTCTTCATACTGCTTCTTATTTTTCATCCGTCCTCATTTCTTTAATGACGTCGTAGACGCCTTTGCCGTCAAGATTTCCGTATGTCATCATATCGATTGCGCGGACCGGTTTGTCTTCCGCTTCTTTCTGTACCTTCTTCAGCATATATCTGATCTGCGGCCCTAAAAGGATGACGTCAGCTTTTGGGATCTCGTCGCCCGCAACAGAAAGGGCTGTCGCCCAGATATTGATGTCTTCTCCTTCTTCTTTTGCGGCTTCCTTTATCTTTTCGCAGAGTACAGCAGTGGAAGCGCCCATGGAACAGATTAATAATACATTTAACATATTGGACTCCTATTGTTTTTTCAGATTGTAGATGGCAGCCGCCATATTCTCCATAAGGATGATGGCGTTGCCGACAAAGTAGTTCTGATAGGATGAACCTGCTTCCTGAAACAGCACGATCCTGTCTGCGATCCTTTTTGACAGGGAACTCTTGTCCTTGGCAGTGATCGCATACATCTTATATCCTGCGTTTCTGCATTCATCGATCAGATGGATGACATCCTTGGTCTCACCGGAGGCAGAGACGAAGATCACCAGTGGATTTTTCGTGATCTTGAGATCCATCGGGCTGATATGGGAAGAAGGAATACCGAGCTCTGTCAGCTTGTCACACATGTATTCAGCAACATAGGCGGAATAGCCTGTCCCGTCAAGATCGATGACATCGTATTCGCCCGAAACGATGTCCGAGATCAGACGGTCCATGACCTGGAGGCTTTCTTCGGAAACCATGACGGAACTCAATGTATCTTTCGTCTTGAATTCTACAGTTTCACTCTGTTTCTTCCTGAAAGAGAACAGCATATCGGAATAACCGTAGTAGCCGATCTTCTTAGCAAGACGGACGATACTGGCAGTCGCCGTATAGGTCTTTTTGGAAAGCTCCCGGATGGTGATGGAAGAATTGCCTTTTTCAAGTTCATCGGAAAGGACCTGCAGGACATTGTATTCACTGTCGTTCAGTTCAAACTGTTTAAATGATTCTCTTGCATCCATAGCTCAATTATCTCATACAGGTCCCTTGAATATATACTTATGCGTTCTCCTCTTCTTCTTTGACGTACTGTCTGTCGAGGACTTTGATGAACGGATACCAGATCAGTCCGGAAATGACCAGGAGGACGATCTGCAGGATGCCGCCCATGATTGATCCTGTCATCATGAAGCCACCGAACGGAGCCGGCATAGTCCAAGGAACAGGAACACCGGTCGGACGAGGCACGATACCGAATTTCATCGAAAAGTAAGCCAGCGAAACACAGACGACCGGTGAAAGGACGAACGGGATCAGCAGGACCGGATTCAATACGATCGGCAGACCGAAGATGACCGGTTCGTTAACATTGAAGATGCCCGGGATCAGCGCTGTCTTGCCGACTGCCTTAAGTCTTTCGGAACGGCACAGAAGGATCATTTCAAGGACCAGCGAAAGCGTCAGACCCGTACCGGTCAGGAAGATGATCATATCACCGAAGCTGTCAGTGACGATATACGGGCGAAGCGCGGATGCGCTCTGCATGTAAACTTCCAAATTGGCCGCTCTGGCCGCCTGCCATAACGGGAGACAGACAGAGAAAATGACATTTGTACCGTGGATACCGAACATCCAGATCAGGGAATTGAGGATCGTGAAGATCATCGTGCCGACATATGTCGTGCCCAGGTTTGCCAGGGGTGCCTGCAGGATCGTATAGATCATGTTGGAAACCGTTCCAAACGAAGTGTTCATGACGATGACTCTGATGATCAGGAACAGGAAGACATTGATGATCGCAGGAACGACAGCTGTGAACTGCTGGGAAACGAAGGCAGGAACGCTCTTTGGCATCTTGATCGTGAGATTTTTCTTGATACAGAAGTTATAGATCGCTTCTGATACGATTGCGACGATCAATGCCAGGAAAAGGTTCGAAGAGCTGAATTCGGCAAAGGCATAGCCGCCGCCGTCTTCAGTAAACGCCAGGATCATGAAATAGCTGACCAGGGAAATGACGACAGCCGGAATACTGTTGACCTTGTCCTGTCTGGCAAGCTCGTAGGTCGTTGTGATCAGTGAAACGATGCCGCAAAGACCCATCGTTGCCGGATTGACATAGACCCAGTTCCAGTCAAACCAGAAATCGCCGAAGATGCCGTGCATGAAATTCTGATATGCATCAAGAGGAAAATCGGAAATAACGCAGCAGAATGCACCGACCATCATCAGAGGCATGATGCACGACATACCGTACTGGATCGAAGACAGGTACTTGTTGGATTGTACCCATTCGACGATCGGAAGCATCTTCTCTTCCATTTTCTCTAAGAATTTGTTCATTTTTATTACTCCCCTCTTTTAATGAGTTTTATCTGAAGTCCGGCCAGTAAGAGCCGTTTGCTTCCTTGAATTCTGCAATGATCTTCTTTGCCACATCGGTATCACCGACCAGCCTGTTCTGGGCAAATGCCTGCAGCAGTTTCAGATCGTTTTTCTCTAAGATCGCTTCGACCAGTGTGTGCTCGCAAGCGTACTGATTTTCCAGAAGTCCCTTTTCAAACTGCGGTACTTCACCGTGAGTCAGCGGGATCAGGCCTTCTTTTCCAACCAGAACTGTCGCTTCGACCATCATTCCCGGATCGAGATTTGGCACGATGCCATCGTTTTTCACCATGACCATGGCCTGTGCGTTGGTGTTGTTGATGATCGACAGGACCAGCTCGACCAGATATGCCGCATGAACATCATTGTCGGAATAGATCGTTTCCGATGAAAGGCTTCCTTCCACGTTCTCATACGGCGAGATGCGGTCCGTGATATCGTATTTCGTACCTTTCATTCTGCCAAGGGCTGAGATCTCCTTGCAGTATGCGAAGACGCTCTTTTCTCTGCCTTCTTTGACCTCGTCGTATCTGGTATGTTCCTTGCTGTAGTGCTTTCTGATCTTTTCCGGATAGAGGTAATAGAGGTTGTAGGAATTCGGCAGATAGTACGGATAATCCTTCATCATCTCCAGGTGTGCCAGGAAAGTGATGGACCAGTGGTCTTCGGGGCCTCTGATTGCCTTGACTCTTTCTTCGTGGATCTCATCGTAATGAGTCTGAACATAGTCCAGCAGCTCCGGAAGGACATCCTTGCCCGTCTTCTTGTCATAGAGATGGGTGAACCAGCCGAAGTGATTGAGACCGAAGTACATCGGATTGACATCGCTTCTCTTCTTTCCGATGTAATGGATGTATCTTTCCAGGACATCCGTCGGCATGTCACAGATGTTGACGAGTTTTCTGTCATCAGGGAAGACGACTTTGCATGCCTCGGCAACGATAGCCGCAGGATTGGAATAATTGATGATCCAGGCATCCGGTGCATAATTTCTGATGTCTCTGACCAGTTCGATCATCTGCACGACGCTGCGTACGCCATAGGCCATGCCACCGGCACCGCAGGTCTCCTGACCGATGCGATCATATTTATACGGAATCTTCTCATCAGAGTTTCTGAGTTCAAGACCACCTGCCCTGATTTGGACAAAGGCGAAATCGATGCCTTCAAATGCTTCTTTCTTGTTGAGAGTGTAGCTGAATTCGACGTCCGGCATATACTCCCTGAACATGACTTTTCCGAATTCACCGACGATCTTCTGACGTTCCTCATCGATGTCATAGAGGATCACTTTCTGTAAAGGAAACGGCTTTTTCATCATCACAAGCAGTTCCAGCATATCCGGAGTATAGGTACTACCGCCTCCGCAGATCACAACATTGTATTTTTTCATTCTAATAGATCCTTTCTTTTAAAGGTGGCCACATTATCATCTGCAAGACCATTGTATAAACGCCCGGATATGCAAGTAAATATGTTTACATCATTCACTAACATGTGTCATTTTCTGTAACATGTTTCAAACTAAAACAATAAAAAAGGGCCTTCATTCTGAAATATGCCCCAAACCGGATGTTCCGATAAAGGCGGAGCATAAGCTGCTGATGCCGGCCCTTTGTTTACTCTTATTTCTTTGTAAGTTCGTTTTCGTGGCGTTCCGCCATCCTTCTGTATTTCTTGGCTCCGCATTGATACCCTTGTTTTCATACATCTTTGCGATCAGCGTTTCCTTATACGGCAGGTTCCGTTTTTCCGTCCTCTTCAAAGACCGTTCCGTCTCTTCCAGATACTGATATCCTTCGTTGACGTAGGTATCGTAGGACATGTCGATCTCTTTCTTGTTCTTATAGACGGAGAAGGCGTTCAGCCAAGGGCTACCTGGCAGCACGTGCCTGCTGCCCGGATGGCAAGACCAACGAAATGACCGATGAACAGATTCAGACCATGGTCGATGTCTTCAAGTTCTACGGCCAGGGCACACCGACCATTCCGACGGATCTGGTCGATAAGAAACAGTAATCAGAAGGGTCCCCTTTCCTTTCTATATTTCTCAGCAAGCAAAACACCGCACTTTATCGAGTTTTTTTTGTTTTTAATATCGGATAACTCTTTATATCTTTTTGTGGTTTCACTGTTTTTGGTCGTCAATTTGGTCGTCAATTTCTTGCTTTTTTCTTTTCTAAATATAAAAAAGGACGAGACACTTAGGTTTCGTCTTTGATGTTTGTTACTGAATTTAATGGCACTCAATATAATTTGGCTCCTGCCGGGATGTGCGGATCGACCATCAGAAGGTGGAGCTTCTCCTGTCCTTCTTCGGTGTGTTTGGCACTCAGCAACATGCCTTCGGAATCTATGCCCATCATGTTCCTTGGTGGCAGATTGACGATGGCAATGCAGGTCTTGCCGATCAGCTCTTCCGGTTCATAGTATTCATGGATGCCGGAAAGAATGGTTCTTTCCTTTCCTGTCCCGTCATCCAGTCTGAACTTCAGAAGTTTCTTGGACTTCGATACTGCTTCGCAGTTTAATACCTTTACGGCTCTGAAATCAGATTTCGAGAAGGTCTCGAAGTCGACATAATCTTCAAAGAGAGGTTCGATCTCGACTTTGGAAAAATCGATGACTTCTTCCGCTTCCGGTGTGGAGACCGTCTTTCTGACTGTATCCTTTTCTCCTTCTCTTGGCTTCATTGTCGGGAAGAGCAGGACTTCACGGATGGAGTCTGTTCCCGCCAGCAACATCACGAATCTGTCTATGCCGATACCGATGCCGCCTGTTGGAGGCATGCCGTATTCCAGTGCCTCGACATAGTCCATATCCATTTCCGATGCCTCATCATCACCCAACTCTTTCGCCTTGAGCTGATTCTCGAATCGCTCATACTGATCGATCGGATCATTGAGTTCGGTGAAGGC
>JAILBD010000100.1 GCA_024681275.1 Erysipelotrichaceae bacterium | reverse complement strand
TTGAATACGACTGGCATCATCGATTCCGATTATTATCACGCGGACAATGAAGGTCATATCATCGTCGGTATCGTCAACAGGGGGAATAAGGCCTTGAAGATCAGGCAAGGTGAAAGGTTTGTCCAAGGCGTCTTTCTGAGGTATTTTCTAGCTGATGAAGAGGAGAATACGGCAAAGCGTCACGGCGGTTTTGGTTCCACAGATTAAGCGCCCATAGCTCCAACGGATAGAGCAGTTGATTCCGATTCAAAAGGTTGGGGGTTCGAATCCCTTTGGGCGCGCCACTAAAAAATGAAGTCTGGAAACAGACTTTTTTATTCTTAAGAAACTTTATTTTGTTACCATAAAAATGGAGGAAGAATAGTTTGACAACGAATATCGTATTAGGTGTCTCTATGGTCATCCTGCTCTGTGTGATCTCACAGAAGTTTTCTTATAAACTCGGTGTTCCGGCGCTGATCTTTTTCATGTTTGTCGGCATGTTGTTTGGTGAAGATGGCATCCTGAAGATCGAATACGAGGATTTCCGTTCGGCGGAGATGATCTGTTCCATTGCCTTGATCTTCATCATGTTCGAGGGCGGTTTCAATACCAAGTGGCAGTCGGCGAAGAAGGTCGTCGGCAAATCGGCTGTTTTATCCACTGTCGGCGTCTTTCTGACGGCGATGATCACGACGGCCTGCCTCCATTTTCTTTTAGGTCTGTCTTATGCGGAAAGCTTTTTGATCTCGTCTGTCCTGGCTTCGACGGATGCGGCTTCTGTGTTCTCCATCCTCAAGGCCAACAACCTCGATCTCAAGGATGGGACTTCTCCGATCCTGGAAGTGGAATCCGGTTCCAATGACCCGATGGCTTATCTTCTGACGATCACGGCGATCAATATCATGAAGACCGGCAAAGTGGAGCACATCGTCATGACGATCCTCGTACAGCTGGCATTCGGTTTTTTTAACGGTTATCTATTCTCAAGGCTTGCAAAACGGATCCTGAGCATGAAGAACATCGTCGCGGACGGACTGGATACGATCTTTATCCTGTCGGTCACGATGCTGTGCTATGCTTTGACAGATAAACTGGGCGGCAACGCCTATCTGAGTGTCTATCTGCTGGGCATCTATCTGGGCAATTCCCATATCAATTCCAAGAGAGCCATCATCGCTTTCTTCTCTGATCTGACTTCTTTGCTGCAGATGCTGATATTCTTCATCATCGGCCTTCTGTCCACGCCTTCGACGATGCCTGCCAGCATTCCGATGGCGGTGACCGTCGTGCTCATTCTGACTTTTGTTTCCAGACCCCTCATGTCACTGATCCTTCTGCTTCCTTTAAGGTGTTCGTTCAGACAGTGTCTGCTCATATCCTGGGCAGGACTGAGGGGTGCTTCTTCGATCGTCTTTTCGATCATGGCTCTATCTTCAGGTATCAGGCTTTCGATGGATCTCTTCCATGTGGTGTTCATCGTTTCGCTGTTTTCGATCGCCATACAGGGTGCTTTGCTTCCGGCGGTGTCTAAGAAGCTTGATATGATCGATGAGGATCCTAATGTCTACAAGACTTTCAATGACTATGATCTGGAAGTCGATTTCCAGTTCACAAAGGTCCACATCGGAAAAGGACATTCCTGGGTCGGCAAGCGCATCAAGGACATCGATATCCCGTTCGCTTCGCAGGCTGTCATGATCAAGCGGAATGGCAAGTCGATCGCGGCCAGAGGAAGGAACGTCCTGGAAGAAGGAGATGATCTGATCGTCAACATACCGGCTTATTCGCCTTCCGGCAAAGAAAGGGTCACGGAGATCGCGATCAGGAAGGACGATGCCTGGGCAAACAGAAAGGTCGAGGATCTGGGCATTCCGGCCAATCAGCTGATCATCATGCTGAAGAGGGAAGATGAAAGGATCATTCCGAACGGCGATACGCTGATCCTTCCTGGTGACACGCTGCTGATCTATCAGGAAGAGTGAACGCTTTGATGAGGCGCTCAAAACGCTTTATGTTATAATAATGAATTGTACGAAAAGGAGGGAACATGGCTGACTATAATATCAATCTGGCTTTGCAGAATATCTGGTCGGTATTCAGGATCGTAATAGATATAGCCATAATGTGGTTCCTGTTTTATTATGCGATCAAAGCAATAAGGAATAATTCCCGTACCATACAGATCTTCAAGGGCATCATCGCTGTCGTGGCGGTGAATGGTCTGGCGAAATTTCTGGGCCTTTCGACCCTGACATATTTTACGGATATCTTCATCAACTGGGGCCTGCTGGCTTGTATCATCATCTTCCAGCCGGAGATCAGAGGATTGCTGGAGAAGATCGGTAAGACGAATGCTTTCTCCAGGATCAATTCCCTGCTGGCGAATGAAAAGGAACACCTGGTCGAACAGCTCTATGAGGCGACGATCACTCTGTCACAGGAAAAAGTCGGTGCTCTGATCACGATCGAGCAGTCTCAGTCGCTGCAGGATTATATCAAGACCGGCATCACCGTCAACGCGGAAGTGACCAAAGAACTGCTTTGTTCCATCTTCATGACGACGACGCCTTTGCACGATGGCGCTGTCATCATTCAGGGTGACAGAGTCGCCTGCGCGAGTGCTTACTTCCCGCCGACGAATGTCAACCTTTCTTCCCGTTATGGCGCAAGGCACAGAGCGGCATTGGGTATCGCGGAAGTATCTGACTGTCTGACGATCGTCGTTTCTGAAGAGACCAGCGCGATCTCGATCGCTGAAAACGGCAGGATCTTTTCCGTCGATGAGAAACAGCTCAAGGATTATTTGAGAAGAGTCATCCTCAATGATACGACGACGATCGAAAAAGGCAGCAGACGCAGAAGCTCTCTGCTGATGGAAGATGATGTCGTGGTCGAGATCCAGGAAGATGACAGACGCCGTGGTTTCTCTCTCTTCAGGAGGAACGAGGAAGAGGAAAGCGAACACAGCAGTGAGCCTGATATGAAGGTCCCTTTCAATAACCGCAACAAGCAGAATGGTTCAAAGACGAGTCCTTTCAGCAGCAGAAAAACGGAAGAGAGGATAGAGATAGAAAACAATCTGGATAAGGAGGCATACGATGAGTCAGCTGAATAACTCCGATAAAAAACTGGAAACAGCTAAGAAGATCGCTTCCAAAGGAAATAACCGCGGCCAGTATGAGACGATCGAAGAGAATATCCTGAAGTTTTTCAGATGGATCTCTTCCCTGATCGACCGCGTCTTCTTTTCGACCAGATATCTCGGTCTCTTCGCTTTGTTGCTTGCCTGTCTGGCATACTTTGTGGCGACCTATGATTCCACAGGCAATGTCCTGTCTTCATCCAAGGTCTTGTCCAACGTGGCGATCAACGCGCGTTACAATTCCGAAACATTTGAGCTCAGCGGACTTCCTTCCGCCTGTGAGATCGTGATCACCGGTGAGGCAGCCAGTGTCAACAACGCAGCTTCCAAGAAGGGATACTGCCAGATCGATCTGGAAGGCTATACCGAGGGTACACATACCATCAAGATGAATACGGTGGGCTACGGTGACAACGTTTCGACGATCGTTTCGCCAAGTGAGGTGACGATCACTTTGAAAAAGAAGACGACGAGGCAGTTCGATCTGACTTACGATTTCATCAATCAGAATCAGATGGATTCCCGTTACATCCTTTCCGATCCTGTATTCTCACAGGGTACCAAGATCAATATCCGTGCTTCGCAGGATACGCTGAATTCGATCGCGCTGGTCAAGGCTTTGATCGATGTCAGCGGTCAGACGACGGACTTTGAGATCGAAGCGCCTCTTGTCGCCTATGACCGCAATGGTCAGGCTGTCAATGCCGAGATCGTTCCGAGTTCCATCACAGCGAGCGTCAGGATCTCTTCACCGTCATCCGAAGTACCGATCCGTCTGAATCCGATCGGCCAGGTCCCTGTCGGACTGGCGATCGACAAGGCGCAGATCATCGACCACCAGACGACGAGGATCTACGCACCGGAAAATATCCTCAACAACATCTCTGAGGTCTATGTCAACTTCGATATGTCGACTGTCACAGAGAATGTCGATAAGGAGATCATGCTACCGGTCACGCTGCCTAGCGGTGTCAGCGCTTCCGATGTGACGGTCGTCAATGTCAGAGTCACGCTGTCGACGGTCGACCAGCTCGTTTTGGAAGACATCCCGCTGAGCGTTCATAACAACTACAACAATCTGGCGATCTCTTCGGACATCGAGTTCAGGAGCGTCAATGTGACGGTCTCCGGTTCAACGGACAACATCAATGCCGTTTCAGCCAATGATGTGGAAGTCTACTTCGACATGCCGGATGAGCCAGGCACATACACCTTGCCTCTGCAGGCTGTCGTCACGGGCAGTCCGTTCGTTTCTCTGGAACTGGAAAGATCTTCCGTTACCGTCACGATCGTTGAAGCAAATCAGTAAGATCCAGGAGATATGATGAAAGTCATATCTCTTTTTATTCATAAAGGATATGAGGCTGACGGTTCTGTGTTAAAATCCAGATTGAAGGGGATCTTTTGATATGAAAAAACCGTTTATCTCAATTTTGAATCTTCTGATCGTTTTGTCCATGTTTGGCTGCAGCTCTGAAACTGCCAAAAAGAAGAGCGAATCGGTCTTGTATGACAATCTGCTGATCGAATATCCTTCTGAAGTGGGCTATCAGAGCGAAGAGGTCGATGCTGACTGGTTCTCGCTGTATAACGATGAAAAACAGGTCGAAGTGTCCATCACGCGTTCTCAAAAAGATGGCAATACGCTGAGCGGCGAAGAATACCTGAAAAAGCTGATCAGTGCAGAAGAGATCAAGGATGATGCGCAAGTCCTCTATGCGCAAGGGGATAGCGGCACTTTGATCAGGATCGTCGACAATGCCTACTATTATTACCAGGTCGCCGGCCGTTTCTATGCAGATGATGTATCTGAAGAACTGATGCAGGAAGTCAAAGATATCGTCCTGGGGATCACGATCGATCCGAAAGCAATCGTCGAGATGCCGGAAGTGAAAGATGATGTTTTTCGTTACCGGAATATGGTCATCACGACACCTGGCGATCTGAGATTTGAAGAGTATCCTTATGAGGAATACGAATACGGAGTCGTCGATGCCGCCAGCAAGATCCTGATCTTTACGAATTCCATCGACCATCAGTCGATCGTTGAATCCGGATACGATGATGCATCCCTGCATGAATTCGTATTCAAAGACGTGGAGGATGTAAAGATCCTCAAGAACGGCTTCTCTTACTACACCTATGAATCGACAGGGGAGAACGGCAGCGAGTTTTCAAACATCTACGCACTCATCTTTGATGATCAGTTCTACTATGATGTCTATGTCGTACTGGACAGGGGCGATACTGTTTCGCGTGATGAGGCTTTGAAGATACTGGGAGATATTTTCTTTGAATAGTAAAAGGGCTGTCTTATCGGGGACGGCCTTTTGATTTATAATAGAGTTATATGAAAAAGATCATCAATGTCGTAGAAGATGAAAAAGATCTCAATGAACTGGTCAGATCCTATCTGGAGAAAGAAGGCTATGTCGTCAATTCCTATACGACTTTCGATTCAGCCTATTCGCATATCGATGATTATTGCGATCTTTGGATCCTGGATATCATGCTGGATGACAAATCCGGTTTCGATCTGATCGAAATGATCAAAGGAAAGAATGCCAATATTCCGGTCGTTTTCATGTCGGCAAGAGACAAGGAATTCGATCGCATCATCGGTCTGGAGAAGGGTTCTGATGACTATATCACCAAACCTTTTTCACCCAAGGAACTGGTCTTGCGTGTCAACAACATCATCCGCAGGGTCTACAAGGAGGATGACAAGATCGAGATCAATGGCTATGAGATCGACGAGAATCAGCGCAGCGTGACGAAGGGCAAGAAACAGATCGAGCTGACGACCAAGGAATTCGATCTGCTGATGCTGTTCGTCAAGAACCGCGGCACGGCTTTCTTGCGGGAGCAGATCCTGGAGAAGGTCTGGGATGAGAACTACTATGGTTCCGACCGCGTCGTCGATGATACCTTGCGCAGGCTCAGGAAGAAGATGCCGGATATGAACATTCAGACGATCTATGGTTTCGGATACAGGTTAGGATGAAACGGATCAGGATCTGGCTCAGCAACTTCACGCTCATTCAGCAATTCTTCACCATCGTATTCTTTACGGGTGCTTTTTTGCTGTTTTTCGTTTTTGTCTATCTCAACAGGAACATCGATATCTTCGTCAACTCACAGATGTTCGCTTTTATCCACCGTTCTCAGATCGAGTACCTGGAGACCCGGAACTTCTCGTCCGAATCCAATGTCATGCACTTTGTGTATAATGCCGATTCCGGACGTTATCTCAATTCCTTGGGAGACAATTACGGCGATATCCTGGCGCATATCGATCCGGAACCGGAAGGAGGGACCATTGACAGTTCATTTGAACACGACGGAAATACGATTGTCTATTCGATCGTCACTTTTGGCGATAAGGATGAATACAGGCTGATCTCCATCATCAAGAACAATTTCCGGGATGAGTTCAGGTCCGCTTTGTCAAACAGTGTCATCAATATCACGTTCTATGTCTTCTTTGGGTTGATCGGACTGATCGTCATCTGGATCTTTTCCCTGATCCGTCCTCTGGATCAGATCATCAGCTATATCAACAGGATCAAAGCCGGTGAAAAGGCGTCTTTGAATGTGCATCGTTACGATGAGATCGGTGAGATGGCCGAAGCCCTTGTCAGCATGAACGAGGAGCTTTCCGAGCAGCAGCACATCCGTGACGAGATGATACAGAACATCTCCCATGACCTGAAGACGCCGATCGCGACGATCAAATCCTATTCGGAGTCGATCAAAGACGGCATCTATCCTTATGACACCCTGGAGAAGAGCGTCGATGTCATCATCGAGAATGCCGACAGACTGGAGAAAAAGGTCTATTCCCTGATCACCTACAACAAGATGGGTTACCTGGTCGACAACGATCCGAACATCCTCAATCTGGAGATGACGCCTGTCATACAGAAGGCCATCCTGGCTGCCTCAGTCATCCGCAGTGATGTCAAGATCATCACGGAACTGGATGAGGACGTCTATTTCCACGGGGAAGAGGAGCCCTGGCGCGTCGTCATCGAAAACCTTCTGGACAATGCCTTGCGTTATGCTTCCAGCAGGATCGTCATCACGCTGCAGGATGGTCTGCTCGAAGTCTACAACGACGGAGAGAATCTGGAGGCGGACCGTCTCGATAAACTGTTCAAGCCTTACGAAAAGGGAACGAAGGGCAAATTCGGCCTGGGCCTTTCGATCGTCAAGAAGGTCGTTGAGACTTATGGCTACAACGTGACCGGCGAGAATCTGGCGGATGGCGTGATCTTCAGGATCTATACGACCAGGAAGATGAAGAAAGCTCCAAAGAAAAAGAACAGCAAAAAGAGTATAATTGAAGCATGAGCCAGATGCTGCTTGATGAAATAGAACTCCACTATGAACAGTATGGCCGCAAGGGTCGCAAGGTGATCCTGCTTCATGGCTGGGGTCAGAATACGGAAATGATGGCTTTTATCGGAGAATTCCTGAAGAGCCATTTTATTGTATACAATCTGGATATGCCGGGTTTCGGAAAGACAGGTCTTCCGCCTCAGCCGTGGGATACCAATGACTACTGTCTTTTCCTGCGCCATTTCTGCGAGACAAAGAAGATCGAGGATCCGATCATCATTGCCCATTCTTTCGGTTGCCGTATCGCTCTTCGCTACGCGCATCAGTATCCTGTTCACAAGATGTGTCTGACGGGCGCTGCCGGGATCAGAGATGAGAGAGGCTTGGATTACTATGCCAGAGTCTACACCTATAAACTGGGCAAGAAGATCCTGAGTCTCAAGCCGTTTGAAAAATACAGGGACAGGCTGATGAAGAATGCCGGCAGTGAGGATTACCGCAATGCGGATGGCGTCATGCGGGTGACTTTTGTGAAGGTCGTCAATGAAGATCTGAAGGATCTGCTGCCTGATATCCGGACTGAAACCTTGCTGGTGTTTGGAGAGAATGATGATGCAACGCCTCTCGAAAAGGGCAAGATGATGGAAAAATTGATGCCGGATGCGGCTCTGGTCATCTTTGAGAACGATGATCATTATGCCTATTTCCATCAGGCGCAGCGTTTCTGTCTGGTCCTGGATGCTTTCTTAAGGAGTGATTACTGATGTCGGAATTTCTGATCACATTGTTATATCTGGCGGTCTACCTTTCTTTGAGTTTTGTCTATTGCAAGATCGCCCTGCAGATGTTTCAGCAGAATCGCTATGAACTCTACCGCTATTCCAAGTGGCTTTTCAATAAGAGGAACATCTCTTTTTCCTATGCGCTGATCTTCTCGATCATCATCCTGCTGGTCGGTACCCTGATCAGAAGCAATGTCCTGACTATCCTGCTTTCGGCTGCTTTTGCGATCTTTGCGATCTGGAAAGAGAGTGGAAAGGTCTATGTCAAGGACCTAGTCGTGACGGCCAGGGTCAAGAGACAGATCGTCGTCCTTTGCATCCTGATGTCTGCCTTCATCCTGCTGGGAAAGATCATGCCGGCTGATGTGTTGGCTGTGCTTTGCATCATCATGTCTTACCTGATGATCTATCCGATGGCATTGATCACATATCCGATCGAAGAGGGCATCAAGAAGCATTATGAAAATGAAGCGCGTAAGATCCTGGAAGAGGATGATCATCTGCTCAAGATCGGCATCACCGGTTCCTATGGCAAGACTTCCACGAAGAACATCGTCAATGATATCATCGGTGAAAACAGGTTCACGCTGATCACGCCGGCTTCCTACAATACGCCGATGGGCATCACCAGGACGGTGAGGGAGATGCTGAAACCGATCCACGAGGTCTTCGTCTGTGAGATGGGCGCTGACAAGGTGGGAGACATCACATATCTGATGGATTTCGTCAGACCGAAGTACGGTGTCGTGACTTCCATCGGTCCCCAGCATCTGAACACCTTCCGCAATATGGACAACATCATCAGAGAGAAGATGCAGGAGATCGAAAAGCTGCCACAGGATGGTGTCGGCTTCATCAATCTCGATAATGAATACATCGCCGGATACAGGATCCACAATAAGTGCAAGGTCGTCTCTGTCGGTATCGACAACAAGGACGCCGATCTGGTCGCTGAGAACATCGTTTACAGCAAGGACGGTTCCAAATTTTCGGTCAGGATCGATGGCCGGAACTACAGGTTCACGACTTCTCTGCTGGGAAGACACAATATCACCAACATCCTCATCGGCATTGCGATCGCTTTGGAGATGGGGATCGATCTGAAGGACATCGTGAAGAATGTGAAGAACATCTCACAGGTGGAACACCGACTCGAGGTCAAGAAGATCAATGGTTTCACGTTCATTGATGACGCCTTCAATTCCAATCCGGTCGGTTCGAAGATGGCTCTGGATGTCCTGTCGATGATGCCATATAGAAGAGTCATCGTGACACCTGGCATGATCGATCTGGGCGAGAAAGAAGACGAGATCAACAGGGAATTCGGCGCCTATATGATCGATAAGGCGGATCTGGTGATCCTGGTCGGAGAGAAGCAGACGGTTTCCATCAGGCAGGGTCTGGCGGACAGCGGTTTCAATGAAGAGGATATCCTGGTCTTCAGGACTGTCAGGGAGGCTTTTGACTATATTTACAGGAATCTTTCCGTCAAAGATACGATCCTTTTGGAAAACGATCTTCCTGATGCTTTTAATGTATAGAAAAGTGTTAAAATGGTGACGTTATGAAAATTTGTGTTGGAGTATTCTTTGGTGGGAAGTCCACCGAACATGAGATCAGCTGCATATCAGCCAATCAGGCTTTACATGCCTTGGATGCAGAAAAATACGATGTCCTTCCTATCTACATTTCAAAGGACAATGAGTTTTACATCGGAGATGAACTCTTCGATCTGGCGAATTATTCCGATATCGTCAAAGATCCTTCCGCTCATCTGAGCAAGGTCACGATCTACAAGGACGGAAACAGCGTCAAGGTCAGACCGGTCAAGGGTATCTTCAAGAAGGAAGTTCAGATCGATGTGGCTTTTCCGGTCGTTCATGGGACCAATGTTGAGGACGGATCCTTAGCCGGTTTCCTGCAGATGCTGGACATCCCTTACACTTCTTGCGATGTACTGGGCGGAGCTTTGGGCCAGGATAAGGCAGCTATGAAGGATGTCTTCAAGGCGCAGGGCATCCCGATGGTCGATCATTTCGTCATCTACAATTCGGACTTTGATGAGAATTACGATGACTATTTCAAACAGGCCAAGCAGATCGGCTTCCCGCTGATCGCCAAGCCGGCAAATCTGGGTTCTTCGATCGGCATCGAAGTGATCAAGAC
>JAILBD010000226.1 GCA_024681275.1 Erysipelotrichaceae bacterium | reverse complement strand
GTGAATGGCCGCATTACAACGACTGGTACGGTTTCCTGAGCTGGGGTTATCCGATCGGATTCCTCTTCTATCTGGTGATCCTGCTTGGAACTTTCCTGATCGGCTTTGCGATCCGGAAGATCAAAAATAAAATGTAAGTCTTCTTACATTTCATCTGAGGCGTGAGCCTCTTTTTTATATATTAAGAATTTCAATGCGTCCTGTCCGGCATCTAATACGCATGGTGCCGATACAGGATCGTTCATCCATGCCAAAAGAACCTGCTGTCAGCCAGGGTGAGTAAACATATGAAAGAGTGTTTCTTTATTGCTGTCTGGTTTTACTTCTTCTTAAAATGATCGGAATCTGCTTCATACATGTCGTTCAGGCAGAAAGGAAAGAGGATCTTATACTCGTCGGAAACAGGCGGAAGATCCTTCAGTCTTTCAAGCGTAGTTATGGGGACTTCCTCTTGATGGCTGCAGACTTCGCATTTCATCAATACAGTCTTTTCGATACTGTCTGTCATTTGTAACTCCTTCCAAAGGGTTATAGGTATATATGTAACAGAAGCTGTTTCCGCACCGGTCACATTTGAAGATGTCCTTGTTGTAGGTATCGGCCATCTGGGTGCGGAACTTGAGTTTATCAAGTTTGCGTTTCAGTTCCGCTTTGCGCCTTTCTTTGTTCCTGCAGATCTTCTTTTCATTTCCCAGAAGCCTGTGGATCTCATCAAGCAGATCCTGAGCCTTATTGTTGTAGAAGCCGTAGTATCTGATCATCTTAAAACCCTTATCGGGAATGTGGATGATCATCTTTTTAAGCAGATCAAGGCCGGTCTCTCTTACTTCGATCCTTTCTTCTGTCTTGTGGTCTTCATAGTACCAGGAAACACCATCGGAATCCTTATTATATTCACTTATCCTTGATTCCGCCATGGCGGGTCGGCCGGCATATCTCATCATATAGGAGACGCAGCCTTTGACGTTTTTACTGTTTATCTTTTCTGTGTATTTATCATCATGATCGGATATATCCTTCCTGGCGTAGACATAGAAACCCTTGTCCTACTTCTTATAGGAGGAACTTACCAGCCTTTTGATATTTAGATTGTTGGGGAAATGTTCCTGAAGAAGGCAGTTTACTTCATACATCCAGGTCTTCCTCAATGATTCATAGTCAAAATGGGATACATGTTTTATCTTTTTCCTTCTGCTGTCATAGACAAGTTCCGGAACAAGGCCGTGGATGTGAGGATTCCACTTGAGGTCTCTCTGCCAAAGGTATGAAGAGTGCTTATCATCCCGAATTCATTAAGATACTTATAGTTTCGGAAAAGATAGGTACTGTCTCTGGGGTTTTTCACTATCCCTTTCTTCTTTCTGATCTTCTTGAACAGCGAGTGGTTGAAGGTCTTCATCATCGTATTCCTTGATGCGATGAATAAAAGGTTCAATGTATCCCGGTGTTTTCTGAAGATTTCTCTGTATTCTTCAGGGACCGTAAAGAAAACATGTCTGTGGGGAACATCGATGCACATGGTTTGCGCCTTGATGGCAAGCTGCTTCTGGTACTTTATGCCGCAGGATGAACAGAATATGGAATGGCAATGCCTGAATAACCAGATCCAGTTGTCGCAGGAAGTGCAGTCTTAGGCGTCATAGCCAAGATAGAGTGTCTTGCAAAGAAGGCTTCGTTGAACATTGTCCAAGATCGCATCCCTGAGCCTTCCTTCCTCATAGGTCTTCTCTATCCAGTCATAGTGCTTCCAAAGAACGTCCTTGATCCTTGGTCTGCCTGGATCATAAAAGACTTTATTGGCTTCATAATTGATCTTCTGAATTCATCAGCACCGTTATGAAATCTGTGATCGATCATCATCTATCATTATAAAAGAAACAGCAGATCATCAAGACCTGCTGCATAACATAACGTCACATGAAGATAACTGCAGACTCAAGCTGATGATCAATCTTAATCAACGTGAGCGAATGCGAACTATTATATGGCGAAATATGATTAAATAAAATCGATGGAAGATGTAAGGATCAGAAAAACGAAGCAGGTGATCAGAAGCAGTCTGCTGAAACTCCTGCTGAAGAAGCAGTTTCAGGAGATCTCGATCCTTGAACTGTGCAAGGAGGCGAAGATCAGCCGCATGTCATTTTATAAGAATTACGGCAATACCCGTATGGCCATGGAGGAGACGATCGATGAATTGATCGAAGAGACCATCGATCTGGCGGATGAATTCTTTGCCTGTATCAACGGGAAAAACATAAAGAAACAAAGGCCGATGTGCGATCTGATACGCAAGGACATGCGGTTTCTGCCGATCATCAAAGATGAGGAACTGACCCGCATCTTCATTGAACGGATGACTTTCAAGATCAGCGATGAGACTGTCAAAGCCGTCGCAAAGCTCGGTGAATTGAGTCCGTCACAGATCAGGACTCTGTTTGAATTTCAGCTTTGCGGATGTATCATGTCGGTACGAAATTCCTATGATCTTTCTGATGAACAATGGCGGAAAAAGAAAAAGGCCATCGATGAATTTTTGAAAAAGGGATATTCGATCATATAGATAATGGACAATATGTACAGTTTCTGTCCATTATCTTTTTCTTTGTTTTGAATCGTCATCTGATTTGAAATATACTGAATCTGTCAATAAAGATAGTGACTCTCTTGGAGGCTTAACCTACGACGAACGTTGTTTTTGGTTGAGCGGATAAAGAGAGATTTTTTTTGGAGTAAAGTATGAAAGCTATCAAGAACCTCAATAATAATACAGCGATCTGTCTCGATTACAACGGAAGAGAAGTCGTGGCGTTTGGCAAAGGGATCGGTTTCAACAAGACCCCGAATGAGATCCCGTTATCCAAGATCGACAGAACATTTTATAACGTCGATCCGAATTATTTTCAGATCATCCCTGAGATTGATGAGAAAGTCATCAGAACAGCGGTGAAGATCGTCGATCACGCCAACGAGGTCAAGAACAATCGTTACAGTTCCAATCTGATCTTTGCCTTGGCGGATCACATCCAGTTTGCGATCAAACGCGCGAAAAAAGGGATGCGGATATCCATCGGACTGTTATTTGAGATCGAAAACTCATATCCCGATGAGATCGAGATCGCCAGACACGCCTTGAAGGTGGTCAGGGAAGAACTGGGTATCGCTTTGGGAAAAGAAGAGGTAGGCAGCATTGCGATCCATCTGATCGATTATATCGATACCCCGCAGATGACGCAGATGGATGCGGAAGAAGATCTGATCGAAAGATATACTGCGAAGATCGAAGATCTCTTGCAGATCGGGGTCGACCGTCAGGATTACAGTTACAAACGTTTTGCCGCACATATCCATTACCTCCTTCAAAGGAAGAAGGATGGCAATGAACTGAATAAGCAGATGCCGGAATTTCTCGGCGATCTGAAGGACAGGTATGAAAAGGAATACGAATGCGCCTGTCTGCTGGAAGAGATGATCGGATCGAAGCTTTCGGAAGAAGAGAAAGCTTACATCCTCATCCATGTGAACCGCCTGAAAAGCGCGAAATGAAGTCAGGTCCAGACATACACCCGGCCAATGTATGGATGTGATCATAAAAAAGAAAGAGGAAAAATCATGTCAAACAAATACGAAAAGCTCATCGATCGGATCGCTGATCTGATCGGCGGAGTTGAAAATGTCAGTTTCTTTACCCATTGCGTCACCAGACTCAGACTCAACGTCAAAGATAAGAGCCTGGTCAAAGAAGAAGAGATCGGCAAACTGCCGGGTGTCTTACAGCAGCAGTATGTCGGTGACCAGTATCAGATCGTCATCGGCAATGCGGTCGCTGAGGTCTATGCAGCCATCTGCAAGAAATATCCTTCTTTAAACGCGGGCGGTGAAGTCGACGCTGTAAGCGGTCAGAAAAAGAAATTCGATATCAATACCTTGTTTGAGATCGTTTCCGGATGCGTCTCACCGTGTCTGCCGGTCATCCTGGCAGCCGGTATGCTGAAACTGGTCATGATCTTAGGCACGATGTGCCATCTTATGAACGCAGAAAGTTCAACATATTATGTAATGAACTTCGTTGCGGATGCCGCATTCTATTTCTTCCCTGTATTCATCGGCGGATTTGCCGCAAGAAAGTTCAATGGATCAATGGGCCTTGGCATGCTGATCGGTGCGATGATGATCCATCCGAATTTCATCTCTGCCGTAAATAGCGGAATGGAACTGAAGATCTTCGGTCTTCCGATCTATCCGGGAAATTACGCAAGTACCGTTATCCCGGCGATCCTTTCCGTCTGGATCATGTCCTATGTTGAGAAATTCTTCCGTAAATACATCCCGGATATGATCAAGGCTTTTGCGGTGCCTCTGGCAACGATGCTGGTAATGACACCACTGGTCTTCTGTCTGATCGCGCCGTTAGGCAACATGATCGGTAACTACTTTGCGAAGATCCTGCTTTGGATGATCAACAATATCAAATTCATCGGTATGCCGATCGTCGTCGGTTTCATGCCGTTCATCGTCATGACCGGTATGCATATGGCTTTGAATGCATCCTACTTTGAACTGGTCACTACGATCGGTTACGATCCGTTCATCATCGCTTCCTTTATCCTTGCCAACGTCTTCCAGGGTGTCGCGTGCCTTGGCGTCGCTTTGAAGACAAAGAAGCCGGAACTCAAAACGGAAGCTGTCTCGTGTGGCGTTACGGCGATCTTCGGCGGTGTTACGGAGCCGGGTATCTTCGGAATCACATTGAAATACAAGACACCGATGTATGCAGCTGTCTTAGGCGGTATCGTTGCGGGGCTTCTTTGCGGATTCCTGCCAACGATCTGTTATAACTTTGCTGGTGTATCCATATTCGGTCTGCCGGGATTCATTTCGGATACGACGATGTCTTCTCTGTATTCGATGATCGCCGCTGTCATCGTCGGCTCTGCCGTAACGTTTGGCGCAACGCTCTTCTTGTTCAAGGACACCGAGGAATAAGATGCCTTTCAAAAAAGGTTTCTTATGGGGCGGGGCAACCGCTGCCAACCAGTGTGAAGGTGCCTTTGACGAAGATGGAAGAGGTGTTGCCAATGTCGATCTGATGCCCTGGGGCAAGGATCGTCTGCATACGCTTTTAGGAAAAGATGTAAAACTGGAATTTGATGATGAACACTTCTATCCGGGCAGGACGGCGATCGATATGTATCACCGTTATAAGGAAGACATTGCCTTATTTGCGGAAATGGGTTTCAAGGTTTACCGTCTTTCCATCGCGTGGTCACGGATCTTTCCCGAAGGGGATGAAGAAACTCCGAACGAAAAAGGTCTTCAGTTTTATGAGGACCTGTTCAAAGAATGCCGTAAATATGGCATCGAACCCTTGGTCACAATCGTGCATTTTGACTGCCCTCTGGGTTTGATCAGAAAATACGGTTCCTGGCGAAACCGAAAAATGATCGAGTTTTATCTGAATCTGTGCAATACGTTGTTTACCAGATTCAAGGGCCTTGTCAGGTACTGGCTGACTTTCAATGAGATCAATATGCTGATGCATGCCCCGTTCATGGCGGCAGGCATCGCTCTTGCGCAAGGGGAAAATGAGGAACAGGTGAAGTATACCGCATCCTATCATGAACTTCTTGCCAGCGCTCTGGCAACAAAGCTCGCGCATCAGATCGATCCTGAGAACAAGGTCGGATGCATGATGGCGGGCGGTGATTACTATCCATACACTTGCGATCCGAAAGATGTCCTGAAAGCCAGGATGGAAGAAAGACGCAATTACTTTATGATCGATGTGCAATGTCGGGGGTTATTATCCTTCCTACGCCTTGAAGGACATGGAAAGAAAAGGCATCGTCTTACCAATCGAGAATGGTGATCTTGAGATCATGAAAGAAAATACCGTCGATTTTGTCTCGTTTTCCTACTATCTCAGCCGTGTTGCCAGTGCAGATCCGAACGTTACCGGGACGACCGGCGGAAATGTCTACGATACTTTGGCGAATCCGTATCTGAAAGCCAGCGAATGGGGCTGGCAGATCGATCCGCTGGGTCTTCGCATAACACTCAATACGTTATATGACCGCTATCAGAAACCTCTGTTCATATCGGAGAACGGCCTGGGAGCCAATGATGTTTTGAATGATGAGAACACTGTGGATGATATATATCGTATCGAATATCTGAAAGATCACATTCAGGCAATGAAAGATGCCGTGGAATATGATGGTGTCGATCTGTTCGGCTACACGATGTGGGGTCCGATCGACCTGGTGAGTGCTTCGACCGGTGAGATGAAAAAACGTTACGGATTCATCTATGTGGATAAAGACGATAAGGGGAACGGGACCCTTGCCAGAAGCAAGAAAAGATCCTTCGAGTGGTATAAGAAAGTCATCGCTTCCAACGGCGAAGATCTCAGTTTATAGAAGAAAAGCACTGTTTCAAAGATGCGATACTGTTATAAAATCGATCGTATAAAGAACCGCTCTGTCATGCATTCCGGTCCTTATCTCTTATGGCGGATATGCCCGAGCATTTTTTCATAAAGCAGGTCCTGTCTGGGCCTGCTTTATGATTCTGTTTTAAGACTGCCGGACTTTTGAAAGCTTACGATTCATCCGGTACAATCACAAGTCTCAGCGAATTTTGTTCTCGGCGTAAAAGATATTGCCCTCTTTGCCGTCAGCACGGATATTGCTGCCATCCAAAGTCCTTTTTGCCAGGTAGACTCTCTGTTTTGTTGGGATCGGTGATTTGCTCAGGACGCGGTCATCCTTATCGTCCAGGATCTCTTCACAGACTTCGATCACATTATCAAGAAGTTCCTTTGGCGACTCGAACGTTCCATGATTGCGTATGATCCTGTCATAATCACCTTCATACTTTTTCAGTTTATGCAAAGTCTTCAGATAATTCTCGACTGTTGAACAGTACTCTTCCACCAGCAGCACACCCACACCGCAGGCATCGCCAAACAGGATGATCCTTTCTTCTTCAAACAGGATGACGCACATTCCCTGCGTATGTCCCGGGGCATGGATGACCTTTAAGGTCATATCTCCCGCATCGAACTCCTGTCCGTCGTACAGGGCAATCGTATTGCTGCTGTCACAGCCTTCCAAAACATCTTCTTTCCCAAACAGAAGCCTGACTTCATCCGGATCCTTGTACATATGTTCGGTATAAGCGATCCTTTCCTTGACATCGAAGACATGACGGTTCATAAGCTCCCGGTCATTTTCGTGAAGATGGATCGGCAGATCTTTGAATACGACGGCACCCGAAGCATGGTCGAGGTGTCCATGGGTCAGGATGACTTCATCGACTTCCTTGTCGAACTGTTTCCTGATATAGTCTCTCAGATCACCGATGCCAATGCCTGTATCGATCAGGATCGTTTTCTCACTGCCAAGGATCAGATATACCGCCGTTTTGGAGAGATCGACGATCCTGATGATCTTTTTTGTTATGAATTCATATGTGAAATACATCAGTCCTCATCAACTCCAAGGAAGACCGTTGCTGCAAAGGCACCACCGATTGCCGCTGCCAATGTGAGAGCCAACGCAACATAATTCCAGGCAGGTCCTCCCAGGAAGGCAAGCAGACCATAGATGCCGTTTGAAGCGGAAAGGACATAAGCCGTCAGGTGTGTGATGCCGGCAACCAGACCGGCAGCACCGCCGGCAACGCAGGAAGCCAGAAGGAGCTTTTTGTTTTTCAGCAGAACACCAAACATGAACGGTTCACCGACGCCGCCGATCAGCCAGGTAATGAACGAAGTGGTCGCAAATGTCTTGTTTTCTCTCTTTTTATATTTGACCATGCAGCCAAGCCAGATGCCGACGATGACCCATGAGGAAGCAACGACGCCCGGCAAGAAGAAGGTATCATAGCCCATGGTCGGGAAGGTCGTGTACAGATAGACATAGAAGATGATATGCATACCGGTGAAGACGATCGGAGCAAAGAATGCACCGATGAACGTCGTCGCTAACGGACCGGCAACGCTGTTCATCCAAAGAACACCTTTCTGGATGTAGTTACTTAAGAAAGATCCGGCAGGACCGATCAGACATAAAGCGATCGGCGTCATGATCAGCAAGGTGGCGAACGGCACCAGGATAAGCTGCAGATTCTCATGAACATGATCTCTTAAGAATTTATAGACATAGGACATGAGCCAGGTGATCATCAGGATCGGTATGACGGTCGAAGCATAATCCTGGACATTACAAGGAATACCGAAGACCGTGAACGGCTGGCCATTCAGGGCAGTGAAACTTGGGTGCTGCATGATCGCACCGATATAAGCGCCGTAGATCCAAGGGACCTTCAGTTTCATTGAAGCGGATACGCCAAGCAAAATCGGCAGGAAATAGAAACCGGCATCGCCAAGGAAGGTCAGCAGGACATAAATGTCGCTTTCTGCACCGAACCAGCCAAGAAGATTCGGTCCGAATATGGCAACCAGAGTTTTAAACAGACCGGCAGCTGTGAATGCCGGGAGCAGCGGTGTGATAGAGCCGGAAATGTAATCGAATATCCTGTCGATCACTTTCTTTTTTGGTTCATCGAGGTTTTCTTCAATGGCAGCCTCAGCCTTCAAACCCGTCACTTTGATGAAAGCTTCATAGACTTTGCCTACAGCCGGGCCGATGATGACTTGCAGCTGTTCACCGACTTGCTGAACACCCATGACACCTTTGACTTTGCCGATCTTTTCAAGATCAACGGCATTTTTATCTTTGACATTCAGGCGTAAGCGGGTCGCGCAGTGTGTCGCGGAAGAAATGTTTTCTTTATTTCCGATAAGCGGTAAGAGATCATTTACGATCTGTTCATTTTTATCCATGTCGTTCTCTCCTTTTTCTGTATTTCAGACGGCCATCTTTTCTACACCCTCATTTTACAGAAGAAAAAAAAGACAAATAAAAATTTACAGATTCTGTAAATTCTTACTTTTGATATGGATACATCTGCTGATAGATCTGACAGATCATTTCCAGAAAGTAGATCATCAGATTCATGTTTGCGCCGATCGGCCGTTCAGAGTCACCAAGCGTGATCTTTCCCGAAACATATGGAAGATCCAGTTTCTCTTCCGAAGTGATCAGCCAGATCTTACGGGGATTCTTTTTGTAGGCATTCAGAAAACCGCGGCCATAACCTTGAAGATAATGACCATAGATAGATAGGATGACGATCATTCCCTCGCCTTCATCTTTCACATCCAGCATGTTCAGGTTTCCTGCCACGCATTGAACGATCTTTCCGCAGCGGGCAAGAAAGATCCGAAACAGATCGGCAAGAGTTCCGGAAACTCCGGCTGAAACAAAATACACATTTTCATGATCGTGCAGTTCCTTGCAGAAACCCTTCAGCTTTTTCTGATCGAGAGGCTTCAGACTTTCTTTAATATAGGCACTTTCTTCATCCAGCCAGCGATCGATGCCTGCAGAAAGCTGTTTCTCTTCGTTTAACGGATCCAAAGGGATCTGAAAACTGAACTTTTTCCGGTCAAGCTCTTCCAGATACTCCTTTACATAGAATTTGAAATCAGCGAGGCCGTCAAAACCGAGTTCTCTGGTAAAGCGGGTAATGCTCGGATTGGATGTGTAACATTTCTGAGCCATCTCATTGACTGACATTTCGGGGATTTCCCGCAGGTGATTCAACATGAAATGACATATGGTCTCGTTATTACCGCCCGGATTCTGCCGCTTCAGATAATTATTCAGAATATTATAAATGTTATCCATGATGACAATTTAATTGTAGCATCGCAAGACACCCTATATAAGAGTTTTCTTCGTTGATATCCAATCAAATTAAAGCCGTCTCTCGGTTCTTGCTTATTCTTCTGGACTATCGGTCAAGGATCCGTTTAGTGAAGAGCCTCTGGACCTTGCTTATTCAGGTTGTTCATTTCCTTTTTTGCCCTGTAGTACCCCAAAGCAAATGCTTTTTCGATCGTGCTGTAGAGTATGTTAAGCTGACCCTCCTGCTTCTCGATTTCCGTTACAATCAAGATCAGATCGTTGATATCGTCCGTATAAATATGTTTACAAGCAATTCAAAGAACAACAAAATAAATAATGAACTATTCCTCTTCTTCGTTCTCTTCATCCTCATCTTCATAGATGTATTCAAGACAATGCTCCTTCATTTCGTCATGAATCATCTGCTTTAACTCGGCGTAGAACGGTTTGAATTCCGGCTCGTCTTTTACATAGCAGTTCGCATTGATGCGATCCAACTCTTTATCTGCCACCGCTTCTTCCTCTTCGCTGGCTGCGTTATTCAGTTTCTCATAGACATCAAACAGACTTTCTGTCGTTGCTTGATAACCATATTCACCAGCTATATCTACCCATTCGCCATGCAGATATATCTTCTGCCCGTCTTTTTCAATGACGATTTCTGATACGATGGCCGTGCTGCTGACCGGACCACAAGCATCCCTTCATCCTCGTGATAGAATGACCTTCTGCTTATTTCTTTTATTTCTGACATTTTTTACCTCCGTCTCGGGATATCTTCCCTTTATCTGGTTTCATGGTATCATCGCCAGAAACAGAATTTTATAGCCCATTTCCTATAAGGCGTTATTCAGGGATTTCATCATAACCAAGCAGATTATCTGCAATGTGCTGTGAAACATAGGTACGGATCTCGCGTTTGTTTGCGTCCCTGCAGCCTTCCTTTTCAAAGGCCTTCCTGATGGCCAGTCCGATCCCGTGGCTTGCGCCGGTGATGACGGCGACCCTGTTTTCAAATCCTCCCATTTCCGTTCCCCCCTTCTCTTGCATCCATCATATCGCGGGATGACTGATGGATCCGCCTTCCTGTTTCATCGACCGAAAAAGCGGCGCCGTGCTTTTTGATATCGACATGAAAAACACAGACGGTCCGATCTTCGATCTGCATGGATATACGGCCGGACACGAAAGAAGCAAAGGGTGATGTTCCGGTCTTCTATTCGGACATATGCGCGATGATCTTCTTTCCATAAGATGGACTTGAATCATAAAACGGAGGTCATCATGTGTCATTCATTCATCGATAGGAAAGAAGTCAGAAAAGAATATGCCATTCTGAAAGAAAAGATCAGAAAACTGGAA
>JAILBD010000223.1 GCA_024681275.1 Erysipelotrichaceae bacterium | reverse complement strand
GTGTGCTGCATCCAGTCGTCGCAGTCTCCATTGAAGCCATGCAGCAGGATCAGCGTCTTGGCAGGACGATCGTAGTTCGGGTTGTCTTTCAGGAAAGGCCCTGCGCTTTTGGGTGGCAGATACATATGGAACTCGCCGTTTCTGACCAGTCCCATAGAAAAGAATTTCACATACTGATATGACATGATCTCTCCTCCTCTTTCTTTATCCGCTTTCATTATAGGAAAGAGCCTTACCGGATAGATACTAAAAAAGTGGCATCTTCTTTCAAGATTCAATGATGAAAAAGATCCGGATATTCCGGACCTCTTCTCTCATATTTCACTATGGGATCGAACACAGAGAACTAATCGAGCGGTTTCTGATAATAGTTGCCGTAGACGTTCAGTGTGTTCCTGGTCTCGATGAAAGCCTTCGGATCACCTTCCAGCGCATACTTGACGACTTCCGATGTCTGGAAGGCGTTGACCACCGTATAGAGCAGCGTCTCATCGTCTCCCAGATAAGCTCCCTGCGCCTGTATCTTTGTAATGCCATGACGGACGTTTTTCAGGATGGAATCGATGACCGCCTGAGGCTGCTTGGTCACGATGATGATGGCCTGATGCGTATAGCGCTTGTGCCGCTTGGAGATGATCATGTTGGACACATACTGATAGATCATCGAATATGCCGCGATCTCCCAGCCGTAGAGGAGTCCCGCCACAAGGATCATCGCGCAGTTGAAGGCGAACACATAATCCCACATCGAACGATGGAACTTGTTCGAATAATAGATCGAAAGGAAATCCGTTCCGCCGCTCGAAGCGCCGTTCGTCAGGGCAAGAGAGATGCCGAAACCGTTGATCAGACCGCCGAAGATCGCGATCAGAAGCGGATCCTCCAGGATCTTCAGAGGCACGAAGAACGAAGACAGGAAAGAGACCAGGGTCGTCTGCAGGAGCGAGAAGATCGTGAAAAGCTTTCCGATATGCTTAAAGACGATCACCGCCAGAACGACGTTGATCAGCAGATACAGATAAAAGAACGGCAGATCGATCCCGGCAAAGTCCCCCAGGATATCCGAGACCAGTCTGGAAAGACCGGTGATGCCGGAAGGATAGATCCCTGCCGGCACGGAAAAGGAAGTCAGGGAAAAGGCCTGCACGATCGCCGACAGCACGACGGCTGCCGTCATGATCAGAAGCTGTCTGTAATTCTTGTTGTTCATATTCTTTTTTCCATCCGTTCCTTCATATCAAGCCATAAGATATTCATGTGGCATCTTTCTGTTTCTCTTTATCTGTGTTCCTTTTTCCACTGTCTGATCTGCTTCAGCCGCTCTGAGATCTGCCTCTCCAGGCCCTGATCGACAGGAGAATAGTATTCCCTGTCCTTCAGCAGATCCGGCAGACACTGCATGTTGGTGAGCTTTTCTTCCGTGTCGTGGGCATACTGATAGCCCTTGCCGTAATCCAGATCCTTCATCAGTTTCGTCGGCGCATTCCGGATGACCAGAGGCACCGGTTCGTCCAGCATCTTCACGGCATCCGACTTCGCCATCGCGTAAGCGACATCGATCGCATTCGACTTCGGCGTCACCGACATGTAGATGACCGCCTCTGCCAGTGCATCCGTGCACTCTGGCATGCCGATATAGTGGCAGGCATCATAGGCGCTCACCGCGATCTGCAGAGCTCTGGGATCAGCCAGACCGACATCCTCTGAAGCAAAGCGGATGACCCTTCTGGCCACGTAGAGGGGATCCTCTCCCGCTTCCAGCATCCTCGCCAGCCAGTAGACGGCCGCATCCGGATCGGAATTGCGCATCGATTTATGCAAAGCGGAAATGATGTTGTAGTGTTCCTCGCCCTTTTTGTCATAGAGGAAAGACTTCTTGGAAGTGATGTCTTCGATCAGCTCGTCACCGATGTGGATCTCCCCATCCTTTTCTTCCCCGTTGAGAACGACCATCTCCAGGGTCGAAAGAGCCATCCTGGCATCCCCGTTGGAGAAATTGGCGATGAAGTAGAGATCTTTGTCATCGATGTGGATCTTCTTTCCCTCAAAAGCCCTCTCATCATTCAGCGCCCTCTTCAGAAGCACTACGATGTCATCCGCCGTCAGCTGCTTCAGGACGAAGACTTTGCATCTTGAAAGCAAGGCGCCATTGACCTCAAAGGAAGGATTCTCCGTCGTGGCACCGATCAGGATGATGCTGCCTTTCTCCACGAAAGGCAGGAAGGCATCCTGCTGCGCCTTATTGAAACGATGGATCTCATCGACAAAAACGATGGTCCTCTCGCCCATCTGCACATCATCTTCCGCCCGCTTCATGACCTCCTTGATCTCCTTGATCCCGCTGGTCACGGCCGAGAAATTGATGAAAGAGGCCTTGGTCGTCCTGGCGATCACACTGGCCAGCGTCGTCTTGCCCACGCCTGGCGGACCCCAGAAGATCATCGAAGGGATGCGATCGCTTTCGACCATCTTTCGCAAGACCTTCCCCGGACCGATGAGGTGCTGCTGACCGATGATCTCATCCAACGTCTGGGGACGAAGTCTGGCAGCGAGCGGTTCATTCATTTCGTTATAGAAGAGATTTCTTTCCATCCTCATTTTTAACCTACATATAAATTGTATAATAATTACATGAAAATAAGTCAGAGGATCCGTTCGGCTTACCGCCCCTACTGGACTTCCATGTTCGACATCATCAGGTTCCAGATCGCATCGACGATAACGATCTCCGTCATCGTCACGATCCTGCGAAGGATCGCGGATCTGCTGATCCGCTCGGCTGGCCGCGTGGCCATCTCCACCGGTGATTTTGATTTTCTTTACAAGACCTGGCAGGGCCCTCTGCTGCTCATCATAGGCGTCCTGATCCTTTTCGTCTACGTCGCCGTAGACCTCAACACCCAGATCATCTACGCATCCAAGCTGCTCAACGGCAAGCCCGACCTCATTCAGAGCATCAAAGAAGGTTTTTTGTCCATCCGTAAATTCTTCACGATCGACGGCCTTGGCATCGTCCTGTACATCTCCCTGATCGCTCCGATCATAGGCTTCGGCATCTCGATCTCCCAGACGAGTGGACTCTACATCCCGAACTTCATCTCCTCGGTCATCCATTCGAACACCTTTTATATGATCCTCTATATCATCTTCATGATCGGATTCTTACTCCTGGGCATCGTCAACATCTTCACGATACACGGCATCCTTCTATCGGACCTGAGATCCTCGATAGCCGATGATGAATCAAGGGCGCTGATGCGGAAGAACTGGAAAGACTTCCTCAAGCAGAACCTCATCTACCTCCTGTGCATGATCGGAGCAAACATCTTCGTCATCATCGCAGCCGGGATCATCCCCGGTATCGCGGCGATCGCGATCACCCATGGCAAAGCGAATGTGGACATAGCCTTCATCTTCGTATCCGTCCTGGCGACATCATCCATCATTTTCATCAACTCCTTCGACAGATCCTTCTATCTGATCCGGATGACCCAGCTCTACCACCGCTACAAGGGCGAAGAAAAGCCATTCACTGCGAAGACCGGAAAACGGACCTGGATCTTTGCCTTCGCTTCACTCATCATTCTGATCGGCCTGTCCGGCGTTGCGGCCTGGCTCTTCGACAATCGCCTTGATCAGTTCGTACATACACACAGGCGACCGGGCATCATCGCTCACAGGGCAGGTGGCATCGAAGCGCCGGAAAACACGATCGCCGGACTGGAGAAAGCGATCGAACTGGGAGCGGAAGGCGCAGAGATCGACATACAGCGCAGCAAGGACGGCTATTACATCATCAATCACGACGGAAACTTCTCGCGTCTGTGCAAGACGGGCGCAAGACCTTCGGACCTCACCCTGGAAGAGATCAGGGGGCTGACCATCACCGATCCGAACTTCCCGGATGATCCGCAGCCTGTCGCGACCTTTGAAGAGATGCTGGATACCGCAAAAGGAAGGATACTCCTTTTTGTCGAACTCAAAGGCGATACGGCCGACATCCGCATGGTCGATGACGCCGTGGCGATGATCAAAGAGAGAGACATGGTCGAAGAAGCCTTCCTCATCTCTTTGAAATACAACCTCATCGACTACTGCGAGAACAGATATCCCGAGATCAAATGCGCATACCTGACCTTTGCCTCCTTCGGCAAGACCGCGGAACTCAACTGCGACTACCTCGGACTGGAAGAAGAAGCGGCCTCCGTCGCCGTCATCGATGCGATCCACGAATCCGGCAGAGAAGTCCTGATATGGACGCCAAACAGCGAGTCCTCCCAGAAAGACTTCCTGCTTTCCGATGCGGACTACATCATCACCGACTATGTCTCCCAGGCCCAAAGCATCAACAAAGAACTTTCGGAAAGAGACAAGACGCAGATCATCATGGATGAGATCGCCTTCTTCTTCAAATAAAAAGGTCCTGAAACAGGACCCGCATGGTTTCATCAACGGATCAGACGATCCGTTTATTCATTCGCTTTTAGCCAGATCCATGCCGGCATTCCAGGCTTCTGCGATCTTCTCGCCGACTGTGTAATAACCCGACTGAAACTGATCGAACATCAATGCATTCAGTTTGCGGACATCGACCTTGCCATTGGCGGACAGGATCTCCTCGTTTGCCCTCGTGTTGACGATCCTGCCCACGATGCCGTAGATGGACTCCGTATCGATGATCTCAAACAGTTCGCACTCCATGACGATCGGGAACTCTTCAATGATCGGCGCATCGACCTTTTCGCTCCTCACGGCATGATAGCCGCTCTTCTCGAATTTGTCCGTTTTGTTGTTCCCTGAAACGATGCCGAAATAATCCGCCACATCGACATGGTCCCTGTCAGCCAAAGCGACCGTGAAAGCCTTCTTCAGCTTGATGTTTTCCACTGTTTTATGTGATTCGGTCAAAGAGATGATGATCTTGTCATAGTCGCAGATCTGGCCCCAGGCCGCATTCATGACATCGACCTTTCCATCCGCACCGTAAGTCCCGATCATCAGCACCGGCATCGGAAATACCGCTGCCACTTTTCCTAAATCTTTCTTCATAAGATCCACTACCTCCATTTCTGATTTTAACAAATCTCTCATCTGGATATGATAAAGTTGAATCAGAAGAAGAGGTAAAAAACATGAGTGAATACGCAAGATGCAAGGAAGCGGCAGACTTCATCGCTTCAAGACTCGATGCAAAAGACGCCATCGGCCTGGTCCTGGGCTCCGGTCTGGGCGAACTGGGCAACGAGATCGAAGACGCCGTATGTGTCGATTATACCGAGATCCCGAATTTCCCGAAAACGACAGTCCCGGGGCACGTCGGAAGGCTGGTCTGCGGGCTTCTGAACGGAAGGAAGGTCCTCTGCATGCAGGGACGCTTCCACTTCTATGAAGGACACGACATGAAGACGGTCGCCATGCCGGTCAGAGTCATGAAACTCCTCGGCGTCAAAGCCGTGATCCTTACCAACGCTGCCGGCGGCTGCAACAAGACCTTCAAACCGGGGACTCTGATGTTCATCGATGATTTCATCAACTACATGGGAGACAATCCGCTCTACGGTCCAAACGACGAAGAATTCGGACCGCGCTTCCCGGATATGACCAAAGCCATCGACCCGATCTACAACAACTTGGGAAAGAGATGTGCGCAAGAGCTTGGCATCGACGCCCGCTCCGGCGTCTACATGGCCTTCAGAGGACCGAACTATGAGACACCTGCCGAGATCCGCTTTGCCCAGACCATCGGTGCTGATGCTGTAGGCATGTCCACCGTCCCGGAGATCCTCGCCGCCAGACACTGCGGACTGCCGGTCATCGGCATCTCCTGTATCACCAACATGGCTGCCGGCATGACCGGAGAGGAACTCAGTCACAAGGAAGTCCAGGAAACCGCCGATATGGTCAAGGACCAGTTCAAACAGCTGATCCGCAAGATCGTATCCAGGATCTAAGCTCCATGAAAAAACTTCGCGATCGCGAAGTTCTCTTTTTTATCAGTTGTCGTTCCTTCTGACACCGAAGATCTCAAGGATCCTGATCAGCAGATTGATGAAATCAAGTTCCAGCTGCAAAGCCGCAAAGATCGCGTAATTCTCGCTTTCGCTTTGCGAATAGTAACGATCGATCATCTGCATGTCATGAACGGTGAGCCCCATGAAAAGAAGCGTCTCAAAGTAGCACAAAGCGATATCCAGACCTGACGCCCTGAATATCAGCATGTTTGCCAGAGTCATGATGATGCAAGCGATCAGACCGCTCATGAAGAAGGAAGAAAACCTCGTCAGATCGACCTTCGTCGTCTTTCCGATCGCGCAGAGACTGCCAAACACGACCGCTGTCGTGACAAAAGCCATCAGCACGCTTGCGCTCGTATAGATGCCCAGTATCACGGAAAGAGTGAGACCGTTGATCAGCGAATAGGCGATGAACATGTTCCTGACGGAAGACGTGCTTCGCCTCTCCAGATCCTTGCCGATCACAAAAGCCAGCGCGAGCTCAGCGACCATGAAAAACAGCATCGCGAACATGTAAGCCTCACCCAGCATCGGCAGCAGATAGTTTCCGGCAAGAGCGCCCAAAGCGCTCAGACCAAGACCGACAGCCACGTAACCCATGACCTTGGAAAAGAAATCGGGACGGCTGACGCGATCGATCTCCTGATAGTTCTGATAATCATTCATAAGAGATACCTCCTATCCAGACAACAGTTTCCATCATCTCTCCTGAAAAATCAATCAACTTGCCTGAAAAAAGTTCCTTCCGGAACTTTTCTTCATCCTGCAGAAGCTCTTTTTCGAAGCCTCTCATGCATCAGGATCATCAGCAGAGCCAATATGCACAGACTATACGGAAAGAGGCCGATCCCCAGGTATCTGGCGATCACGCCGAAGAGCGGCGGCATCATGATGTTGCCCGCATAGGCGGAAGCCATCTGCACACCGATGATCGACTGCGACCTGTCCTTGCCGAAGAGATCGGGCGTCGAATGGATGAGCGAGGGATAGATCGGCGCCGAACCCAGACCCAGTATGATCAGACCGTAAAGGGAAAGCGTATCGCTCCATGGCTGCAGAAGACAGAGAAGGCCGATCACGATGATCCCCTCTCCCAGTCTGACCATCTGTTTATCGTTGAACCTGTAAGTCAGAAAACCACTCAGAGCCCTGCCGATCGTGATGCCCGAAAAATACAGGGAAGCGAAAGCTGAAGCTCTGACCTCATCGATGCCCTTGGCATTGACCAGCCAGCCCGAGGCCCAAAGCCCCGTGCTCTGTTCGATCGAACAGTAACAGAAGAACGCCAGCATGATCTCGATGACGCCCTTGATCCTGACGGCATCCTTCAGCGGGATGTGTTCGACCGCTTCATCTGCCTGATCGCCACTCTTTTGCCACCTGGAAAGCGTCAGAAAAAGGACGACAGTCAAAGCCAGCTGCATCAGACCGATGATCCGATAGCCCCGGTGCCAGTCTGCATCGATGGCCAGCGCCCTCGACATGATGCAGGGACCAAGCGAAGCACCGACGCCCCACATGCAGTGCAGCCAGGACATGTGCGAGCTCTTGTAGTGCAAAGCCACGTAATTGTTCAAAGCCGCATCGACGGAACCGGCTCCCAGTCCGTAAGGGATGGCCCACAGACACAGAGCGTAAAAACGCCTGGATATGGAATTGCCGACCAGGGCGACCATCGTCATCGCCACCGAAAAAGCCGTCACCTTTCCCGCTCCGAAGCGTTTCGTCAGCCTATCGGAGTTGAGAGAAGAGACGATCGTTCCGAAAGAGACGATCATGAAGATGATGCCCGACCAGGACATCGGCACATCCAGATCCTTATACATGATCGGCCAGGCGCTGCCTAAAAGAGAGTCCGGCAGACCCAGCGATATGAATGCGAGATAGATGATGATCAGCAGCAGACCCATATTGTTTTACATGCGTGGCTCGTAAGTGAAACCTTCTCCATTGACGTCCTTCGCCTCTGATATGATCACGAAAGCATTGGGATCATATCTTTCGATGATCTCCTTGATATCGTTGGACTGATCATCCGATACGATCGATATCAGCATCTTCCTCCTGTTTCCGGTGTATCCCCCTTCCACATCCAGGATCGTCGTTCCTCTTTCCAGGATCTCGTGGATATCCCTTGCGATCAGCTCATACTGATCGGAAATGATCTCAAACTTCTGCGCCTGGACACCGCCGTAGATGTTCATCGTCCAGTCCAGCGCGATCGTCATCAGGAAGACCGAGATCATTCCGATCATCACGCTGTTCAATCCGTATACGGCAAGACCGACCAGGACCGTGATGGAATCCGTGACCATCATGGCCGAAGAGACCTTGACCTTGAAGTATTTCTCCGCAATCAGGGCGATCGCATCCGTGCCCCCGGAAGAACCGCCGTTACGGAACATGATACCGATCGCAAGACCGCCCACCAGACCGCCGTAGACACTTGCCAGCAGCGGATCGACATCGCTGACATCAGGCAGTACCCTGGTCACGAAAAGAAGCCAGAAAGGATAGGAGACCGAATAAAGCAGGGTGTTCTGAAAGAATTCCCGCCCCAGAAAGACGCTCCCCAGGATAAAGAGCCCTGTGTTCAGCACGATCGTCATGATATCCTCCGACACCGGAATGAAAGGCGTCAGCAGGGATGTGATACCGGCGACACCGCCCGTCAGGATCTTGCCAGGCAGGATAAAAAGACCCACCGACAGGGCAAAAAGAAGGGTGCCGAATTCGATCATCAAAATTTTTCTCAACTTCTTCAACATATTCTCTCTTCTCCGATGATATGAATCAAAACGTCCGAAAGAATTATATCATACGGGTTATAATATAGATAAACAAGGGGGATTATCTCATGAAAAAATTTCTGCAAGAATTCAAAGAATTCGCATTGAAAGGCAATGTGATGGATATGGCTGTCGGTGTCATCGTCGGCGGTGCCTTCTCATCCATCGTTTCTGCATTGACCGACAACATCCTCAACCCGATCATCGCCTGCCTGGGCGGCACCGAGATCGGCCTGGTCACGCCTTTGGGAAACACCGGACAGGTCATCGACTGGGGCGCCTTCATCTCCGCCATCATCAACTTCCTGATCCTGGCACTGGTCCTCTTCACGATCCTCAAGGCCGTCAACAATCTGGCTGCCCTGACCAAGAAGAAAGAGGAAGAAGAAGCGGAAGCCGCACCGGAACCGGAACCATCCGAAGAAGTCAAGCTTCTCACTTCCATCGCCGAAGAACTCAAAAAACTCAACAAGAAATAGACATGAAAACGACCTTGACGGTCGTTTTCTTTATGTATGGATCTTTGGTCTATTCCGCCTTCGTCTCGCAATAGATGCAGCGGTAGACCTTGTTTTCTCTGTCTGTCAGCTTGAAGACGTGATCGATCCCTCTTTCCACCGAAGTGATGCAACGCGGATTCTTGCAGCGGATGACGTTGCGGAGTTCAAGCGGAAGCGAGATCCGCTTCTTCTCGACCAGCTTCTCATCCCTGATGATGTTGATCGTGACACCCGGATCGACATAGCCGATCAGATTCAGATCGACCGGCAGATCCGCATCGATCTTGATGATGTCCTTCTTGCCCATCCTGTTGGAATGAACGTTCTTGATGATCGCGACTGAACAGTCCAGTTTATCCAGACCCAGCAGCTCATAGAGCTCCATGGCTTTGCCGGCGCTGATGTGGTCGATGACGATGCCGTTGTTGATCGAATCAATGTTCATTTTCTGCCTCCTTCAAAAGTTTCAGGATCAGGGCCATACGGATGTATCTGCCGTTGCGCACCTGACGGAAGTATGCGGCCCTCGGATCCGCATCGACCTCTGTTGAGATCTCGTTGACCCTTGGCAGCGGATGCAGGATCGTCAGATCCTCTTTCGCATCCTTGAGTTTATCCAGCGTCAGGATATAGCTGTCCTTCAAACGCAGGTAGTCTTCCTCGTTGAAGAAACGCTCCCTCTGCACCCTGGTCATATACAGGATGTCGAGATCCGCCATCTTCTCCAAGAGATCCGTCGTCTCATAGTAATCCATGTGATTGGCCTCCAGCACATCCTTCTTGATGTAGGAAGGCAGCCTGAGCTCGTCCGGAGATATCAGGACGATCCTGATATTGCGATAGCGGGACATCGCCGAGATCAGCGAATGGACGGTCCTGCCGAACTTCAGGTCGCCGCAGAGACCTATCGTCAGATCATCGAAACGGCCCTTTTCCCTGTGTATCGTCAGCAGATCGGTCAGCGTCTGCGTCGGATGGTTATGGCCGCCGTCACCGGCGTTGATAACCGGGACTTCAGCGACGCCCGCAGCGACGAACGGCGCGCCTTCCTTCGGATGACGCATCGCGATGATGTCGCTGTAGCAGCTCACCGTGCGGATCGTGTCGGCAACGCTCTCTCCCTTGGCTGCCGAAGAACTCTGCGCTTCCGAGAAACCGAGGACCTCTCCGCCAAGCGAAAGCATCGCGCTTTCAAAGGAAAGTCTCGTCCTGGTCGAAGGCTCAAAGAAGAGCGTCGCCAGGATCTTGTGTTGACAAGCCTGATCGTAGGCTTCCGGATGAGCGATCATGTCGTTGGCACAGACGATCAGCTCATCGATCTCCTCTTTGGAGAGATCCAGTATGTTGATCAAATGTCTCATATTATCCTATCCACCTTTCATCACTCGGATCATCCCTGAAACTGAGTATCCTCTTCTCATCCTCTTCAGAGATATAACCCGACTTCACCGCGACCTTCAGCAACGCATCCAGGTCGCACAGCGAAGTGTTCTCCACTTTAGCTTCCTTCAGTCTCCTCAGTCCCTTCTCCATCCCGTAAGTGAAGATGGAAACGATGCCCAGGACATCCGCACCGGCATCCCGCAAGGCATCCACGACCTCGATGACGCTGCCGCCGGTCGAGATCAGATCCTCGACGACGACGACCTTCTCACCGGGCTTCAGTTCGCCTTCGATGCGGTTGCCTCTGCCGTGATCCTTGTTGGAGGAACGGACATAACCCATCGGAAGCGAAAGGATATGCGCTGTGATCGCCGCGTGGGCGATCCCGGCAGTCGAAGTGCCCATCAGCACCTCTGCCTCCGGATACTTTTCCGCGATCAGCTTCGCAAAGCTGTTTTCCACATCGTTCCTGACCTTGACATCAGTCAGTGTCAGACGATTGTCACAATAGATCGGGCTCTTGATCCCCGATGCCCAGATGAAGGGTTCATCCGGTCTCAGGAACACGGCCTTGATCGATAAGAGATCTTCTGCGATCAGTTCTTTCATCTTTCTACCCCACGAATTCCTTCAAAGCTCTCTCATAAGCGGCAACAGGATCCTCAGCCCTGGTGATCGGCCTTCCTACGACGATGTAGTCGGAACCGATCTCTCTTGCCTGCGCAGGCGTCATGACGCGCTTCTGGTCGCCCTTCTCGTTTTCGGCAAAACGCACGCCCGGCGTCACTATCAGAAATTTCGTTCCGCAGCATTCATGGACCCTTTTCGCCTCCAGAGGGGAACAGACGACGCCGTCAAGCCCCGCATCCCTGGACACTTTCGCGTAATGCATGACGACTTCATCGATCGGCTTCTCGATCAGCAGATCCCTTTCCATGGATCCCTGATCGGTGCTGGTCAGCTGCGTCACCGCGATCAGAAGCGGTCTGCTTCCGTCTTCTTTCTGCAGGCCTTCCAAAGCCGCCTTCAGCATCGCCGTCGTTCCGGCCGCATGGCAGTTGATCATATCCACATCCAGATCGCGCAGCACTCTCATCGCGCTCTTCACGGTGTTTGGAATATCGTGAAGCTTCAGATCCAGAAAGATCCTGTGTCCTCTCTCCTTGATCTGTCTCACGATCGAAGGACCTTCCGCATAGAAAAGCTCCATGCCGATCTTCACATAAGGCTTCCTCTCCTGAAACAGATCCAGAAAAGCCAGTACCTCTTCCTTCGAAGAGAAATCGCAGGCGACGATCACGTCTCTACCCATCTATTGCACCTCCTATGATGTCTTTTATTTCTCCGATACCCAGTTTGTCCATGAGGATCGGCAGTTCTTCAATGATCTTCTTGCAGATGAAGGGATCCGCAAAGTTGGCCGCACCGACTTCCACGGCGCTGGCACCGGCCATCATCATCTCGATGACATCCTCCGCGCTCGAGATCCCGCCCAGTCCGATGACCGGGATCTTCACTGCCTGCGCAGTCTGATAGACCATACGCAGGGCGACCGGGAAGATCGCCGGACCGGAGAGTCCGCCCGTCCTGTTCGCCAGGATCGGCTTCCTTCTCCTGATGTCGATCCGCATCCCCATCAGCGTATTGATCAGACTCAAAGCATCCGCACCGCCATCTTCACAGGCTCTGGCGATCGACACGATGTCCGTCACATTCGGCGAAAGTTTCATGATCAGCGGCTTGGTCGTCACCTTCCTGACCTCTTCCGTGACCTTTCTTGCCAGCGAAGGATCGGTACCGAAGTGGATGCCGCCGCCGGATACGTTGGGACAGGAGATGTTGACCTCGATGAAGGCGATCTGTTCCTCCTTGTCCAGCTTCTCAGTGACCTTCACGTACTCTTCGATCGAGAAACCGGAGATATTGGCCATGATCGGCTTGTGGAAACAAGCTCTCAGTTTCGGCAGCTCTTCCGCGATGACCTGATCGACGCCCGGATTCTGCAGACCGATCGCATTCAACATGCCTGAAGAAGTCTCGGTGATGCGCGGCGTCGGATTGCCAAAACGCGGATGCAGCGTCGTCGTCTTGAAAGACAGGGAACCCAACATATCGATGTCATAGAGCTCCGCGAACTCATAGCCGTAGCCGAAGGTACCGGAAGCGGGAATGATCGGATCATCCAGTCTGACACCGCACAATTCAACATCTAGTCTTCCCATAAGAGCTCCTTCTTTTCAAACACGGGACCTTCCTTGCAGACGCGCTTATAACCATCCTTCACCTCTATCGTGCAGCCCATGCAGGCGCCGAAGCCGCAGCCCATCCGCTCTTCCAGAGAGAACTGACCCTCGCTTTCACTTTTTTGATAGACGGCCTTCAGCATAAGCAGAGGACCGCAGGCATAGAAATACGTATAGTCAAGATCCTTCATGACATCGCTCACAAGACCCTTCCTGCCGAAGCTTCCGTCAAGCGTCGTCACAAAGACTTCGCAACCCAGTCTCTCAAATTCTTCTTTCATGAAGATCTCTTCGCTCCTGTTGAAACCGAGGACGACTTTCACTTCCTTCTTCTCTTCCCTCAGATTCTTTGCCAGGTAATAGAGAGGCGGGACACCGGCTCCACCACCCAGCAGCAGCGGCCTTTCACCGCTTGATCTGAGATCATAGCCATTGCCCAGACCGATCAGAAGATCCAGGCTTCCTTCTTTCATCCCCGAAAGCAGGTCCGTCCCCTTACCGACCCTCTTGTAGATCAGCGTCAGCCTATCCTCATCCACATCGCAGACCGAGATCGGACGGCGCAGGAAAAGAGGTTCCACTCTGATGTTGACGAACTGACCCGCTCTGATCTCCTTTAGACCTTTCCCTTTCAGGACCAACCTGTAGGTATTGAAAGCGATCTCCTCGTTTTCCAATATTTCAAAAATCTCTTCTCTCATATCATTTCTCTTTCAGATAGACGGTCTTTCCATGACAGACTGTCATGAGGCATTCGCCATAGACCTCCATCCCCTTGAACGGCGTGGACCTTCCTTTGGACAGAAAACTGTCCGGATCGATGCGATACTTCGCATTCAGGTCCCAGACCGTATAGGAATCCTCCTGTTCCAGTCCGAAACGCTTACGCGGATTCATGCACAGCAGCTCGATCAGTCTGTCCATATCGATCAGAGAGCCTTTCACAAGTTTCGTATAGAGGACCGGGAAGGCCGTCTCCAGACCGACGATGCCGAAGGCGCTCTTTTCCAGGCCCCTGCTTTTCTCTTCCTTGCTGTGAGGGGCATGATCAGTCGCGATCATGTCGATCGTGCCGTCCTGTATCGCCTCCAATAGAGCTTCCTGGTCTTCCTTCGATCTTAGCGGCGGATTCATCTTGAAGTCTCCGCTCTCCTGAAGATCCGAATCGTTCAGGACCAGATAGTGCGGTGCCGTCTCGCACGTCACATCGACGCCCTCTTTTTTGGCCTGACGTATGATCTCTACGCTCTCTTTGGTTGAGATGTGGCAGACATGATAGGAGGCGCCGGTCTGCTTTGCCAGACGCACATCTCTTTCGATCTCTTCCCATTCGCTTCTGGAACAGATGCCTCTGTGACCGTGTATCTTTGCGTATTCGCCATCGTGGATATAGCCGCCCCCAAGCAGATCGTTGACCTCGCAATGCGCCGCCACGATCTTGCCCAGTCTCTTTGCTTCGATCATGACTTTCCTCATGACCTCTTCATCCTGTATCCCCTTGCCGTCATCCGAGAAGGCGCATACATGGCTGCTCATCTCTTCCAGCTCAGCGATCTGTTTTCCTTCCTCATTGACCGTGCAGGAAGCGTATGGCACGACATCGATGACCGCATCTCTTTCGATCAGATCGAGCTCCTGCTTCAGATCCTCATAGGAGTCTGGCACAGGAGACAGATTGGGCATCGGACAGACCGTTGTGAAACCGCCGCGGGCAGCAGCCCTGCTTCCCGTCTCTATGGTCTCCTTATAAGAAAAACCCGGTTCCCTGAGATGAACATGTACATCACAGAAACCGGGAAAAATGATATAGTCACCATCGCCATGAGCGCCTGGGATATCAAGAGAGACAAGATCCATGTCTGTCGCATTCGGCTGTCCTGTCTGATATATCCTGGCTTTCACTTTCATTTCGATCTCCTTGCGCCTTAAGCTGATAAAGCGTTTGATTCCTGTAAAAGGATATCATCGAAACAAAGACCTGTCAACAGAAATAAACGGCCCCGGAAGGCCGTTGGTTTTTTAGTGCTTTATAGACCGAAAGCCAGCAGGATCATCCGCATCAGGAAAGCCACGACCCAGGCGATCACACACTGGAAGAGGACGAGATCGATGCTGCCTTTGATCCCCTCTTCCCTTCTGACGGCAGCCACCGCCGCGACGCAAGGCGTATAGAGCAGACAGAAGCTCAGCAGGGCATAGGTCGCCGGGATGCTCAAGGACTGTCTGAGGATCTCACTGCTTCCGTAGAGGACACTCAGCGTCGAGACGACGCTCTCCTTGGCCAGGAAACCGGAGATCAGTGCCGTTGAAACGCGCCAGTCGGCAAAGCCCAGCGGCCTGAAGATCGGCGTGATGATGTTTGCCGCATATGCCAGCATGCTCAAAGAAGGATCGGAGACCATATTGAGACGGAAATCAAAATTGCCCAGGCACCAGATGATGACCGTGCCGGTAAAGATGATCGTGAAAGCCCTCTGCAGAAAGTCCTTGGCCTTGTCCCACATCAGACGCAGGACGTTCTTGGCCATGGGCATCCTGTAGTTCGGCAGCTCCATGACGAATGGGACGGCCTCTCCCTTGAAGACCGTGTTCTTGCCGATGTAGGCGATTATGACCGCCGTGACGATACCCAGCAGATAGAGGCTGGAAATGATCAGCCAAGAGATCTCCTTGAAGAAAGTCTGCACGAAGAAATAATAGATCGGCATCTTGGCGGAACAGCTCATGAACGGGACCATCATGATCGTCATCTTTCTGTCTCTCTTGGAAGGAAGGGTCCTGGTCGCCATGATCGCCGGTACCGAACAGCCAAAGCCGATCAGCATCGGCACGATGCTGCGCCCGGACAGACCGATCTTCCTCAGCAGCTTGTCGACGACGAAAGCGATGCGCGTCATGTAGCCGCTGTCTTCCAACAGGGACAGGAAGAAGAAGAGGATGACGATGATCGGAATAAAGCTCAGCACGCTGCCCACGCCGTTCAGGACGCCTTCACAGATCAGGGATCTGAGCGCTTCGTTCATATTCACGGAAAGCAGCCATTCTTCACATCTTTCCGCAAAGATACCGATGCCCTGATCCAGCAGATCCTGCAAGAAGGCACCGATGACGTTGAAAGTCAGATAGAAGATCAGGACCATCACGGCAACGAAGACCGGAATGGCCGTATACCTGCCGGTCAGGATCTTGTCGATCTTCTCGCTCCTGGCCCTCTCTTTGGAGACCTTCGGCTTGATGACGGTCTGCCGGCAGAGCCTGTCGATGAACAGATAACGCATGTCGGCGATGGCTGCCGAAGCGTCGAGGCCCCTCTCTTCTTCCATCTGGGCGATGACCGCCTTGATGGCATCCATCTCTTTCGCGTGTATGTCGAGTTCCTCGACCAGGAAAGGGTCGTTCTCGATCAGCTTGTTGGCTGCGAAACGGACCGGGATCTGCGCTTTCAAAGCGTGGTCTTCGATCATGTGCATGATCGTGTGGATGCACCTGTGCAATGAGCCGTTGTAGTCGTTCTTGTCACAGAAGTCCTTGCGGCCTGGCCTTTCCTGATATCTGGCGATGTGGATCGCGTGATCGAGAAGTTCATCAACACCTTCGTTCTTCATCGCCGAGATCGGAATGACCGGGATCTGCAGGATCTCCTCCATCTTGTTGATCAGGATGGAACCGCCGTTGCCTTGGACCTCATCCATCATATTCAAAGCCAGGACCATCGGCACATCCAGTTCCATCAGTTGCATGGTCAGATAGAGGTTCCTCTCGAGGTTGGTCGCATCGACGATGTTGATGATGGCCGACGGTTTCTCATGCAGTATGTATCTTCTCGAGACCAGCTCCTCTTCCGAATACGGTGAAAGGGAATAGATGCCCGGAAGGTCGATCAGTTCACAGTCAGGATGGCCCTTGATGAAACCGCTTTTGTGTTCAACGGTAACGCCCGGGAAATTGCCAACGTGCTGGTTGGAACCGGTCAACTGATTGAAAAGCGTCGTCTTGCCGCTGTTCTGATTTCCCGCCAGGACGAAACGGATCTTTCCTTCGATCGGCTCGTTCTTTTCTTCCTGCATCTCGTGATAGATGCCATCCTCACCATAGCCCGGATGTTCAAGGTCGATGTTATCCAGGACGCGCTCATCCCCTGTCTTTTCATCAATCTTTTCGATCTCGATCTGCTTCGCCTCGTCGGAACGGAGCGTGAGCTCATAGCTGTGTATCTGATACTCGATCGGATCTCCCAGCGGCGCGAACTTGATCAGCGTCGCCTCGCAGCCCGGTATGAGTCCCATATCCAGAAAATGCTGACGCAGACTGCCTTCGCCGTTGACTTTGATGATCTTTCCGATCTGTCCTTCTTTCAATTCGTTCAGTAACATACGACTTATCCCTGTATTCTTTCTTTCATAGATTATTATAACCGTTCCCATAAAAAATCCTCTTCCTTTTCCGAAAGAGGATATCCCATCATGAATCGAATTCGATCTGTCCGTCCTCAGACATCGACCTGACTCTGGCCAGGACCTCAACATCATAACCGAGGTCTTTGATGCGCTGTTCGCCAGGCTGATAGGTCTTGCATACGACGGAACCGCAGCCCACGATCTTCGCACCGGCCTGTCTGCAGATGCTGATGAGGGCATTCATCGCCTCACCGTTCGCCAGAAAATCATCCAGGATCAGGACTCTGTCGTCGCTGCTGAGGTAGTCCTTGGAGACCTGCACCGTATACTCGATGTTTCGCGTATAGGAGTGTTCCTTGGCCTCATAAGTCCCTTTTGACATGTTTGCCGCGACCGTCTTCTTCGCAAAGACGACCGGGATATATCCGAAACAGCGCGAAGCTGCCGCAGCGATCGCGATACCACTGGACTCGATCGTCAGGATCTTGTCGGGCCCCTTGTCCTTGAAGAGCCTGTGGAATTCTTCACCGATCTGATCCATTAGCTTCACATCGATCTGATGATTCAGGAAGTTGTCGATCTTGAGGATGTCACCGGGCAGTATCTTTCCATCTTTTCTGATACGATCTTCTAAAAGTTTCATCTGCTTCTCCTTTTGAATATACTCAATATCCTAACACATTTTCAGGCATATAATAGAAGCAGAAAAGGCAATCGATATGAAATACATCTACATCGTAAACAGCTTCGCTCTGCAGGACAAGACGGACAGGATCATCCACAGGCTGAAAGAGGTATCGGCATATTTCGACAGGGAATATGAGATCGTCATCAACGAGAAAGCGGAAGACGTCAGAAAGTCACTGGAACCGTACAGGAAGACGCAGGACGTCATCACCTCGATCGGCGGAGACGGATCGATCAACCTCCTGCTCAACGACATCATCGATACGGACAACATCCTTTCCTTCGTGCCACACGGTACCGGAAACGACTTCTGCCGCGCCTGCAGGGAAACTATCGAAGACGGCATCCATGAGATCGACATCATCCGCATCAACGACCGCCACTTCCTCAACGTCGCCTGCTTTGGCATCGATGCCGACATCGCCAACGACGACAATTTCATCCACAACAAACTGATCCCGCCATCCATGCGCTACAACGCCGGTGTCGTCTACTACTTTCTCACATACAAGCCAAGAAAGATGAAGATCGAAGTCGACGGCCAGACCATCGAAAAGGAATTCACGACGGTCGTCGCCGCCAACAACAGATACTACGGCGGAGGCTATCGGGTCTCGCCCCACAGCATCATCGACGATGGAACGATGGAGATCATCTATGCCGACAGGCTCAACAAAGTGAACATGGCAAAAGTCATCCTTTCCATGAAGGATGCCTCCCATCTGAAAGATCCGGCCGTTCACTCATTCAACACGACAAAAGCCGTCATATCCTCAGACAGGCCTTTTGCAGCCAACATCGACGGTGAACCGCTCCTCTCGGATCGCTTTGAACTCGAACTGCTGCCGAAGCGTTTCAGGATAGAATTCAACAGAGGATTCATCGAAAAGATGACAAAGTAAAAAAATATCGGAGATCATATCTCCGATATTTTCATCATCAGATGTCTTTGCCGTTATTGGCGATCGTGTCCTTGTACCAGTAGAAACTCTTCTTCTTTCTCCTGGCCAGATCCTTCAGATCGTGTTCGTCGCGGTTGACATAGACAAAACCGTAACGCTTGGAGAATCCGGAGTGACCTGAGATCAGATCCATGAAGGACCAGCTGCAGTAACCGATGAACTCGACGCCGACATTCATCGCTTCTTTCACCTGATGCAGGTGTCTTGAGAGATAGTCGATCCTGTCGTCATCTTCGAGGATGCCCTCATCCGGCCACACTTCCTTGTTGCCGAAACCGTTTTCCGTTATCAGCAAAGGCAGATGGTAGCGGTCGTAGAGCTGTCTTGCGGAACACTGCAGACCAATGTCGTCGATCTCCCAGCCCCAGAGCGTCGCCTTGAGGTTCTCGTTCTTGACGACACGGTAGATGCCCGCTTCGTTGCTCGGAAGCAGTTTGAAACCGATGTCGCCAATCTTGTTTTCCTTATCCGTCGGGAAGGCTGAGATCGACTCGGAATAGTAGTAGTTGAAGGCCAGGAAGTCCGGTCTGTTCTCCTTCATGTCTTCCATGTCTCCCTCAAAGATCTCCGGCATCATGCCCCTGTCTTCCAGATATCTTCTGAAGAGAGGTTCATACTCGCCCTTGCAGTTGAGATCCAGCAGATAGTAGTTGCGGATGATGTTGGCATCCATGCATGCCAGCATGTCGGCCGGAGAATTGGTCGTCGGATAGAACATCGTGAAACAGGTCGCCGGACCGATCTTGCCACCTTCGACGATCTCGTGGCACTTTCTGATCGCCCTGCCGGCCGCGACGCACATGTTGTGGTTCGCCAGATAGCCCAGCTTTTCCGCTTCCTTGCGGTCTTCACATTCAAAGCCCATCCGGAACGGCATGTGGACGATGTGGTCCTGTTCGTTGATGGTCAGCCAGTATTTGACGCGGTCGCCATAGGTCCTGAACAGGAACTCGGCGTAATTGACGTAATCGTCGATGCTCCTGCGATCCAGCCAGCCGCCGTACTGTTTCACCAGTCCGACCGGATAGTCGAAGTGATAGATCGTGACGATCGGCGTGATGTCCGCCTTGATCAGTTCATCGATCAGATCATTGTAGAAGTCGACGCCCTTCTGATTGACCTCTCCATTGCCCTCCGGGAATATCCTGGTCCAGGCGATCGAGAAGCGATAGGCCTTGAGGCCCATTTCCTTCATCAGAGCGATATCTTCCTTGTAGCGGTGATAGTGGTCGGAAGCCACGGAAAAATCACAGATCGATGGATCGATCTTGCGGATATCCATGACAGACAGACCCTTGCCGTCTTCTCTGGCTGCGCCCTCACACTGGAAGGAAGCCGAAGAAGAACCCCATAAGAAATCTTTTGGAAATTCGTTGATCTTTTTTGTTTCCATCATTCCTCCTCATCAAAAGGGACGCGAAGTCCCTTTTGATCATAAACAGATTATTCCTCGTCGAAACCGATGAGCCAGGTCGCAACGAAACCAAGGACAGTCGCGATGCAGGCGGCAGCGACGGCCAGATAGAAGTTGGACATTGAGTCACCGCCCATGAAGATAGGCAGGGTCAGGAACGAGCAGGATGCTGTCGCATAAGCGCGGATGTCGAAGACACCGATGAACAGACCTGTGATGGCGGCACCGATCAAAGCACCGATCAAAGGCTTCTTCAAGCGGATCAGGACACCATAGAGGGCAGGTTCCGTGACTGAAAGCAGCGCTGTGATACCGGTGGAGATACCGGCGGTCTTGTTTTCCGTCTTCTTCGCCTTGACACCTACAGCCAGAGCGGCACCGGCGATCGCCAGGTTGCCAGCGAGGGCCTTCGAGAAGAGCAGGGATGAACCGTAAGTCGTGATTTCGTTGACGATGAGCGGCGTGATGACTGTGTGCATGCCGACCATGACCAGGAGCGGATGCAGTGCCGACAGGATGACCATCGAAATGCCTCCGAGGCTCGTGATCGCGACACAGAAGTTAGCCAGTGCCTGACCGATCCAGGTTCCGATCGGACCCAGGACCAGCAGAGTCAGCGGGAACATGATGGCAGCCAGGACCGTCGGACGGACGATCGATACGATGGACTTCGGTGAATACTTGACGATGTATCTGTCAATGAAAGCCATGACCGGGACCATCAGCAGAGCCGGAACGATGTTGGACGTGTATTTGACTGTCGTGAGCGGAAGACCGAAGATCGACAGATCAGCAACGCCTGAAATGGCACCGGAGCATAATGCCAGGATGATGAAGGCGGCAACATATTCATTGGTCTTCAGTCTTCTGGCAGCAGCAAAGCCGACCAGAACAGGCAGATAAGTGTATGCTGCATTGGCCAGTGTGTTGAAAAGCTGGTAAGTCATGCCGGCTGTATCGACCTTGAGCAGGTTGGCGCACAATGCCAGCACAGCAGAGATCATACCGGAACCGATCAGCACCGGCAAAGCCGGAGTCACAGAACCGGAGATATAGGCCAGCACTCTGTTCCAGACGCTTTCCTTTTCGCCGTCGAGGTTCTCCTGGACGACTTCTTTCGCCTCAGCGGTCGGTACCAGCGGAGCCAGTTCATTGTAGAGCTGCTCGACATCC
>JAILBD010000205.1 GCA_024681275.1 Erysipelotrichaceae bacterium | reverse complement strand
CTTCAGTATGACTGCGATCAGATAAGCGATCAGACTGAGCAGGACTCCGAAATAGGAGGATGAACTCAAAAACTCTTTCATTTCCCTCTCCCCCTTTTGATCAGAGACTGTGTCACAAGTCCGCTGACTCCCATGACGAGCGCTGTAGACAAGACCGTCACAAAAAGATAGGCAAACAGATTGGCTTTCAGCACATCAAAGACCTCGATCAGACCAACTGCCGCCGGAATGAACATCGCTGGCATGATCTCGATCAGGAAAGAAGCCGTTTCCCTGATCGAAGAAACTTCCAGCACCTCAAAATACAACAAGGCAAACAAAATCAGGATGCCGTAAATGCTTGCGGGGACCGGAAGAGGCAGTACCCGGTGCAGCAGTTCCCCGAGAAAAGCGATCCCCAGGATGATCGTAAATTGTTTCAGATACTTCATTCACATCACTCCTATCTTCTTTGTAAAAAACGACTCAACAGGATCCAAAGTTAAAATTTGATGACAAAATTATACCATGCGAATTTGCAACGCTTTTTCCATTATAAAAGGCAGGCCTATGTTCAGCCTGCCATAACAGATCATATTAATATAATTTAGCTCCTGCCGGGATGTGCGAATCGACCATCAGAAGATGGAGCTTTTCCTGTCCTTCTTCCGTGTGTTTTGCGCTCAACAACATGCCTTCGGAATCGATGCCCATCATGTTCCTTGGCGGCAGGTTGACGATGGCGATGCAGGTCTTTCCGATCAGCTCTTCCGGTTCATAGTATTCGTGGATGCCGGAGAGGATGATCCTTTCTTTGTCTGTTCCGTCGTTCAGCGTGAACTTCAGAAGCTTCTTTGATTTGTTGACAGCTTCGCAGCTCAGCACCTTGACGGCTCTGAAGTCAGATCTGGAGAAGGTCTCGAAGTCGACATAATCTTCAAAGAGAGGTTCGATCTCGATTTTGGAAAAATCGATGACTTCTTCTGCTTCCGGTGTGGAGACCATCTTTCTGACTGTATCCTTTTCTCCCTCTCTTGGCTTCATCGTCGGGAACAGCAGGACTTCACGGATGGAGTCCGTACCAGCCAATAACATCACGAATCTGTCGATGCCGATACCGATGCCGCCTGTCGGAGGCATGCCGTATTCCAGCGCCTCGACATAGTCCATATCCATCTCCGATGCCTCATCATCACCCAATTCTTTCGCCTTGAGCTGATTCTCGAATCGCTCATACTGATCGATCGGATCATTGAGTTCGGTGAAGGCATTGGCATATTCGGTACCATTGATATAGAGCTCGAATCTGAGTGTGAATCTCGGATCCTTCGGATCTTTCTTGGCCAGCGGAGAGATCTCCAGCGGGTGGCCATAGACGAAGACCGGTCCGGTCATATCCTCTTCACAGAGTTCTTCGAAGAGCTTGTTGATGATGTGACCCAGATCGAGCTCGTGCTTTTCCAGTTCGATGTGCAGATCTTTGCAGACAGCCTCCGCCTCTTCCAGAGAGATCTTGCGGAAGTCTTTGCCGGTCTTCTCATTGACCGCATCGGTCATGTTGACTCTCTTGAAAGGCGCCTTCAAAGAGATCGTGTGATCGCCGGTGACGATCTCGGTCGTGCCCAGGACCTTCGTGGAGACCTCTTCAAACAGATTCTCGCAGAGAGTCATCATGCCTTCCAGATCGGAGTAGGCAACATACGCTTCGACGGTCGTGAATTCCGGGTTGTGTTTGAGGTCCATGCCTTCGTTCCTGAAGAGCCTGCCGATCTCATAGACGCCTTCCATGCCGCCGACGATCAGTCTCTTGAGATAGAGCTCTGTCGCGATGCGCAGATAGAATTCTTTGTTCAGAGCGTTGTGATGCGTCGTGAACGGTCTGGCGTTGGCGCCGCCCAGGATCGGGTTGAGTACCGGCGTCTCGACTTCGACCAGTCCCTGACTGTCAAGATTCTGCTGGATCGCTCTGATGATCCTCGGTCTCAGGAAGGCGATCCTCTTGGCCTCTTCGTTCATGATCAGATCGACATATCTTCTTCTGTATCTCTCTTCGACATCTGTGAGTCCGTGGAATTTCTCCGGCAGCGGTCTCAGCGCCTTGGAAAGGTGCGTGTATTCTTTGACATAGACAGAAAGTTCACCCTTTGGATTATTGTCGTTCGGGTTCGTCCTATAGACGATGCCTTTCACGCCAATGATGTCGCCGATGTCGGAAGCCTTGACCAGTTCATAGACTTCTTCTCCCACATCCGCCTTGTTGATGACCAGCTGGATCTGACCATCCTTGTCCTGTATGTGCATGAAGCACATCTTGCCCATCCTTCTCTTGGACATGATGCGTCCGGCGATGCTGACATCGCTGTTCTTTGCTTCCAGTTCTTCTTTATCAAATGCGTCATATCCTTCACGGATCGACCTGGAGTTTGCGGTCCTGACATAGGCCTGGCCAAACGGGTCGATGCCCTTGGCCCGCAGGTCTTCCATTTTTGCTCGTCTGACTTTTTCCTGATCGTTCAATTCTCTTTCCATGTTCTCCTCCTGAAACAAAATAAAACGTCCCCATCTCTAAGGACGTCGTTAAACGCGGTACCACCTTAGTTCACATAGGATCTATGTGCCCTTCATCAGCCTTAACGCAGCCAACGTTTCACTCCAAGTCTTTATTCGGATAAATGTTTCTGCCTCCATCCCAGCAGCGGAGACTCTCTTTGAGAACTTAGATATCTTACTCGTCTCTTCAACGTGACATAGATATTTTATCTTAAAAAGATCTTTTTGACTATATCAATCCGAAATGTTCAAAAGCTTTATAGAAACCGTCCTTGTCGACATCGTCGGTCACGTAGTCCGCCATGGCTTTGATCTCTTCTCCGCCCGATCCCAGAGCGATGCCGATGTGGCAGTATTCCAGCATCGGGATGTCCACCCTGGAATCGCCGATCGCGATCGTTTCCCGGATGTCGGCACCGAGATGATCCAACAGGACCCTGATGGCTCTGCCCTTGTCGATGTCTTTCACACCCAGGTCTCCAAACAGTGCCAGTTCTCCTTTTCCGCCCCAGGTACCGGCCTTGAGATCCGGGAATTCCTCTATCGAATCCAGGTGATCCTGATAGGAATGCAGGATGAAAGA
>JAILBD010000144.1 GCA_024681275.1 Erysipelotrichaceae bacterium | reverse complement strand
CTGTCATCTGCTTCCGAAGTTCTATCATCCGGACAATGGAAAGATCACGATCGACGGGTCGGATATCGAAGATATCACGATGGATTCTCTCAGGGAAAACATCGGTATCGTTCAGCAGGATGTCTTCCTATTCTCGGGTTCTTTTGCCGACAATATCGCTTATGGCAAGAAGGACGCGACAAAAGAAGAGATCATCGATGCAGCCAGAAAGGCCAACATCTATGATTACATCATGTCCCTGCCTGAAGGCTTCAACACAGAGATCGGTGAACGCGGCATCCGTCTTTCCGGCGGTCAGAAACAGCGTCTCTCGATCGCCCGCGTCTTCCTGAAGAATCCGTCCATCCTCATTCTGGATGAAGCGACGAGCGCTTTGGACAATGCGACGGAGGCTCTGATCCAGGAAGCTTTGAACAACCTGAAACAGGGCAGGACGACCATCGTCGTCGCCCACAGGCTTTCCACGATCAAGAACGCCGATGAGATCCTGGTCGTCGCCAATGGGAAGATCAAGGAGAAGGGTACCCATGATGAACTGATCCAAAAGGAAAACGGGATCTACAAGAAATTATACGAATCACAGTTTCTGAGCAGTGAATTCGGTCTGGATTCAAAAATGATGATGTCTTAGGACATCATCATTTTTTTGTTTTCGATCTTTCTTTGATCGTATCCATCAGCCATTGGCCTGCCGTTGAGAAGTCTTCTCTTTCAAATCCTCTGTCTTTGAGACAATCCGTTCGGATGGCAGCTGATGCTTCAGCTGTCTTTGAGAATTCCCACATGACATAGCTGATCCCATTATCTTCCAGGAAGTCGATCCAGATGTCCGCTTCTTCGATGTCGATCGGCACATTGCCGGTCGAGGCGGTGATGCCAAATTCCGTCACGAAGATCGGCAGCTTTTTATCTATGGCTGCATGTGCCTTTTCTCTGAGACTTTCTTTATGACTTGCAGAATAGAAGTGCAGGGTGTAGAGAAGATCATCATAGTCCAAAGGATCGTTGGCGGCGATGTCGACGTCCTGTGACCAGTTTGGTGTTCCGACGATGATGATGGAATCCGGATCGTTGTTCCGTATGATTGGGATGATGACTTCTGCGTAGTCCCTGATCTGTTTCCATTCGACTTTGTTCGGTTCGTTGCAGATCTCATAGAGGACGTGTTTTTCATCTTTGTATCTGTTTGAAACGTCTTCAAAGAAGATCTTGGCTTCTTCGATGAAACGGTTTGGATCGCCATCTTCCAGGATGTGCCAGTCGATGATGACGTACATATCGTTGTTTCTGGCGAAAGCAACGCCGTTATCGATATCTTTCATGAGCCGTTTCTGGTCTGCGCCGGTACAGTATCCGACCGAACCGACACCCCAGGTGTAGAGTGCGAGACGGAAGATGTTGGCTCCGATCAGATGGGATATGTCATGAAAACAGTCGTCATTGATGTACCTTTCAGAGAGGGAAAGTCCATAGCTGGATATGCCCCTGAGCATGACTGGTCTTCCATCTTCGCCGCAGAGTTTTCCATCTATGACCTGCAAGGCACCTCTGGAAGAAGGTCTGTCTTTGCCATCAAATGACTCTTTTTGAGAAGAGGCACAGGAACTAAGAAGCAGCAGACAGATGAACAGCGATATGATCTTTTTCATAGGATGACCTCCAGCTGATGTTTCATTTTATCGTGAGGCAGTCTGATCTTCTGATTGCTTTCCCGTCCATCGAAAATGAATCTGCTGGACGGATCGACCCTGTAACCGTTTTCTTTCCGTATCGTCACGTCGATACAGGTATCGGCAAGATTCAATGCGTAGTGATATCGGTCGCTGTCGATGATCGGATCGATGCATAAGATGTCTCCTGAGATCCTGATGCCCAGGATCTCATAATAGGCCAAAGTGAGCCAGGATGCCGTTCCGGACAGGATAGGGCCAATGCCTTCACCGGTCTCGGAATTGTTGTATTGGGTGCAGAAGCGCGGATTGCCTTTCAGGACATAGGGGTCTTCCAGTGTCTTGTATGGAAGCGTCTTGGAGATCATGAAGAAGGCCAGACCTTTCAGGCGTTTGGAGAGATCTTCATCTTTAACAGTCTTGGCTTTCTTCAGACAGGCGACCGTGCACATCATAGCTGCGTGTTTGAAGACGCCGCCATTCTCTCTGTCGCCCGGGAAGTAGAAGGATGATCCGGTAGTGATGCCCAGCTTGTCGTAATCGACAGGCGTGACCAGCTTGAGTCCGGCATCGGTCTTGAGGTATCTTTCGATGATATCCAGCATCATCATGATCTGTCTTTCATCGGCGATATCCGCCAGTAATGGCCAGGAGAAGCCGTTGAGATAATAGGTCCCATCGATGTTCTCGTCAAGAGAGAGGCCATCCCCGGTCGAACCCAGGTAAGTGTATCCTCTGTCATCGTTGATCAGACAGCGGGCATAATAGTCCTTTTTCCAGGC